>NZ_QSJB01000003.1:0-149532 GCF_003469285.1 Collinsella sp. AM31-2AC | reverse complement strand
ACGACGCGGAGGTCCGGGATGCCCAGGGCGCACATCTTGGCGCGCTGCCAGTTCTCCTTGAACCAGCCGCGCGAGTCGCCGTGGACGGCGAGGTCGACGACCTTGAGGCCCCCGATGCCGGTCTCGGCGACGGAGAGGTCCTTCTCGAATGCGATGTCTGCCATGTCTCTCTCCCCTCCTTACTGGCCCTGCGCGCGGTAGCGGGCCTCGGTGGCCTCCTTGGCCGGGCGCCACCAGGACTCGTTGGCGACGTACCAGTCGATGGTCCGCTTCAGGCCCCCGGCGAAGTCGGTGTGCGCCGGCCTCCAGCCCAGCTCGCGCTGCAGCTTGGTGGAGTCGATGGCGTAGCGGCGGTCGTGGCCGGGGCGGTCGGCGACCCAGTCGAAGTCCCCGGGGTCGCGCCCCATCGCCTCGAGGATCATGCGGAGCACGGTGATGTTGTCCCTCTCCCCATTGGCGCCGATGAGGTAGGTCTCCCCCATGCGGCCCTTGGTGAGGATGTCCCAGACGGCCGAGGAGTGGTCCTCGGTGTGGATCCAGTCGCGGACGTTCTCGCCCTTCCCGGAGAGCTTGGGGCGGACACCGTCGATGATGTTGGTGATCTGGCGCGGGACGAACTTCTCCACGTGCTGGTAGGGGCCGTAGTTGTTGGAGCAGTTGGAGATCGTGGTGCGAAGGCCGTAGGTGCGGGTCCAGGCGCGGACCAGCATGTCAGAGGACGCCTTGGTGCTCGAGTACGGGCTGCTCGGGTGATACGGCGTCTCCTCGGTGAACTTCGCCGGGTCGTCGAGCGCCAGGTCGCCGTAGACCTCGTCGGTGGAGACGTGGTGGTAGCGGACGCCGTACTTGCGGACGGCCTCCAGCAGGCGGAAAGTGCCCTCCACGTTGGTGCGCAGGAACGGCTCGGGGTCGGCGATGGAGTTGTCGTTGTGGCTCTCTGCGGCGTAGTGCACGATGGCGTCGTGGCCCGGGACGATCCTGTCCAGCAGCTCCGCGTCGCAGATGTCGCCCACGACGAGCTCCACGCGGTCCGAGGGCAGCCCGGCGATGTTCTCGGGGTTGCCGGCGTAGGTCAGCTTGTCCAGGACGGTCACGTGGACGCCCGGGTGGTTGTTCACGACGTAGTGCACGAAGTTGCTGCCGATGAAGCCGCAACCGCCCGTGACGATGATGTTCTTGGGTTCAAAGATCTCAGACATGAGGGGTTACTCCTAGTACTCGCGCGGGCTGTTGACGATCTCGCCGGCGGCGACCTTCTTGAGGTGCTGGCCGTAGACCGACTTGCCGTAGGCCTTGGCCGCCTCCTCCAGCTCGGCGGTCGTGATCCAGCCGTTCTCCCAGGCGATCTCCTCGGGGACCGAGACCGGCAGGTCCTGGGAGTGCTCCACGGCGCGGACGAACTCCGCGGCCTCGTGCAGGCTCTCCATGGTGCCGGTGTCCAGCCAGGCGTACCCGCGGCCGAGGGTGACGACGGACAGCGTCCCCTCCTCCAGGTACATCTGGTTGAGCGTCGTGATCTCCAGCTCGCCGCGGGCCGAGGGCTGCACCCTATGGGCCTTGGCGGCGACGTCGCCCGGGTAGAAGTACAGGCCGGTGACGGCGTAGGAGCTCTTGGGGCGCTCGGGCTTCTCCTCGATGGAGACGGCCCTGCCCTCGCGGTCGAACTCCACGACGCCGAAGCGCTCGGGGTCGTCCACGTGGTAGCCGAAGACCGTGGCGCGGCCCGACTCGGCGTTCTGGACGGCGCGCGTCAGGTGGCGGCTGAGGCCGTTGCCGTAGAAGATGTTGTCGCCGAGCACCAGCGCGCACGGCTCGCCGGCGATGAAGTCCTCGCCGATGGTGAAGGCCTGCGCCAGGCCGTCCGGGCTGGGCTGCTCGGCGTAGGAGAGGTTCACGCCGTAGCGCGAGCCGTCCCCGAGCAGGCGCCCGAAGTTGGGCAGGTCGGTCGGGGTGGAGATGACCAGGATGTCCCGGATGCCCGCCAGCATGAGGGTGGACAGCGGGTAGTAGATCATGGGCTTGTCGTAGACCGGCAGCAGCTGCTTGGAGGTCACGAGCGTGAGCGGGTACAGGCGCGTGCCTGACCCGCCAGCGAGGATGATGCCTTTCATATTAAAATCCAATCCATTTTGATGTAGCTATCGCTGCTTCTTAAGTTTGGTCAAACATGAAGCAACGCTTTTCAGCGCAGAATGATTGAGCAAGAGATAGCCAACGTAGACTAATGCATACAGAATCGCCGCAGTTCCACCAGATAAAAGCTCAGCGAACAAGACGAAAGCGACTGTAAGCAGGATCTCCTGAAACGGCCTAGTTGAACCCGGGGCGCAAAGCTGTTCGTTCAGATAGAGCTCGGACCACAACGACCTGCCAATAATGCAGATAACGGCGCCACACAGGACGGCGTCGAGCGAGTTAAGGACAAGAACACCGAATATCGAAAAAACAGCGCTACAAATAACAGTGACGATATTCAACTTCAGGAGCAGCTGTTCTTTACGAAGTACCTTGAAATAGGTAGTACAGCAAAGGCTCATCTTTGTATTGAAGACGCATATCGGAAGTAAGAGCGCAAAGTATTTGAGGCTTTCGGCATATTGAGGAAGCCATATCCCCAAAAACCAAACCATAGGGAAATAGAGTAAAAAGATCGCAGGGAAAATAAGCTCGATAGAATTCCTTATGCCAATGTAAAAACGAACCCTCTCATCTTCAGAGCCTGTCCTAAGGGCAGGAAATAAAACCATACTCGCCTGTGAGACGAAGGTGATGAAGAAATTCACCAGAGAGAGGGAGAACGAAATTTTTGCAAAGGCGACGATACCCCAAAAATGATCGATAAGAAACCTAGATACCCCGAGGATTAGTGTGTCGGCGATGTTCGCAATCATCAGCTTCACGCCGACGATGATACTGCGGATGCCGTCCTTAAGCGAATTGCCAAAAGACACTGATTTAGCGCGTAGGATATCCCTGCCCATCCAAGAGCAATATATGAGCGCAATAATTTTCGAAACGAGATACGCGTAGACATAGGGATGGTAGTCCGAAACCTTAAATCCAATTAAAACAAGGAGCGGAGCCAGAAACACCAGCCTGTCTAGCATTGTAGAAAACGAAAAAAGCTTAGTTTCGTTCATGGCCTGAAAGACAAAGCCCAAATAACTTGTCAGGTTATATACGACGGTGTAAAGCGCGAAAGACGCGATAACAAATAACCGATTTGCATCATCGACGAGAGGCAGCGAAGCCAAAGTGATGCCGAGGCAAATCACTGCCTGGAAACAAGCACCGAAGATATACTGGGATTTGATTGAGCTCTTATCGATTTCATCACGAGAGAGACCCCCGTTAATCAGGTAGACACCATCATTCAGGCCAAGGTGAAAAAAGCCGGAATAGGTCGTATAAAACATGAACAGTTGCCAGTATCCATAATCAGCAACGCCAACGATTTTCGGCACGAGCAGCGACATGACGACACTGACCGATAGAGAAATAAACTGTGCAGCAAACGCAATCATAGTGTTGCGTGCGATAGACGAATAATTCATTCAACCTCGTTTGTTTAAACTAGCAACCTTGATTTATTCAGAAATCAAAATAGGGCCTGACTCGCACAAATCTGAATACCGAGCACTCGTTCTACCCAGAACGAGTCCACAGGAAACAAACAAGATGACCGTTGGCACCCACCAACCAAGCTCGCAATAAAACATGAGCTCCGCGCAGCATATGCAGGAAACGGAAAATAGTACTTGATCGAGTTCGCAACCCGACCTGAACGAACCGATACCAGCGGAAATTAGCAAGAATACAAAACTACAAATTCCAAGAAAACCATATTCATACAGCATTGCAAGGAAACCATTATCCACCGTTGAAAAACCGCTAATTTCAACCGTCGTGCCCAGCATAGTCATGCGACTACTGCCATAACCATTTCCAGTAAGCCAAAACAGCGGCCTGCTTAAAAAGCTATGAATAATATAGGCAATGGCTCCGGAACGCTGGCTATATGAAACATCAGTTTCAAGCTCACCAAATCGAGAAGCCACAAAGTTAAACAGTCCAAACTTGTAGAGAATGAAAACGAGTAGCAATACAGCTGGAACTAAAAGCGCAATTAAATTCCATTTAGAATACTCGGGGTTCTTTAGGCGAAAGATCAGGTACACCGATGCTAAAGCAATGAGAATAATCCACGCGCTACGACTCTTTGTCAGAAGCAGAGCGACCAAAAGAACTACAGAGTATAAGAGACGTTTCATCCTGCCCGTCTCCAATTTATAGTTGATTACAACAGCAATAACTATCATTTGGCCAAATACGATTGCATGACCGAAAAAACTACGCAGTCGATACAAGGATGGATTATCAATCGTTACAGTTTGCAGAAAAGAAAAGGAACCATTTGTAACTAGTCGTTGACCTAAAACAATTTCAAGGACAAAGCTAAATAGGCAGGCGAACACCATAACGTTGCGAAGCATAAGCAATGCAGACTCAACCCAGTCATCGTTCTTTACTTTGCCGTAAATATAACCAAGAAGGATGCAAAAGAAATACGAGCAGACCGTAAGGAGGGATTCATTAATGCTTCGGGACGTAAACGCAATGGCAGAAAAGAAAACCATCGCGCCCATAACGACAATGGGAATAGCGTTATTTAAAAACACTTTGTAGAGGCGCCCAGAAAGAACTTCTTTGAAAACGAGCAATCCTAGAACAGAAAAAAATAGTCCTTTAACGGGAGAAATGACACTTAAGATTGCGGCAAAAATCAAAATAGTGAATTCATTAGTAAATAGCTCAAGCATTCTAAACACCTACTTACTGTCACAGGAACTGATTAAGACCTTAAAATCACCAAGCAGGGAACGATTTGACAGTTCATACTTACGGTATTTTAGAATGGTGCCTAAATCACTTATTTTTAGGCCACCTACGAGCAAGTGCAAACGGGCATTTAAAACAGAACCGTAATGCTCTATATGTGAAGAAGATATACGATAATCGCCAGGATTACTACTGCAGTATTCTTCTAAAACCTTAGAAAATCTCAAGCACATCCCTATCTCAGCAACACGAGATTTCTTGTCAATATGTCGCATCTCAGTTGCATTAGAGTCATGCCTGCGGAACCGAATCAAGGGCTGATTTAGAAGTCTGAGAGTCCCCTTCAGTAATGAGAAGCGCCATAACATACCGTCATGCGCAAAATCATCCTGCCAATATGGCATGATTTCCCTTATAAAACTAGATTTAACGGCATACGAACATCCAGGGCGCCGTACCGACATAAACTTGCTATCGAAAACCGGGGTCTCCAAATCGTCCAGAGGTTTGGAATCATCGACAGCACCATAGACTGTTACCTTTTTACCGCCGCTCTCATAAAACGGCTCGACGGCGCAGCTGAGAACCTCAATCGAGGGGTCCTTCTCGAGGATTGAGGACATCACAGCGATTTTATCGAGTTCCCAAATATCATCCTGGTCGCACGGGAAGACGATTCCATCGTCTATAGATGCAAGGTCAAGAAGCCGTTTAAAGCTCTTGCGCCAGCCGAAATTCGAGCTGTTCTTGTTGACGGTCCAATTAGCGAGTGCGTGTTCCTCGATGTATTCGCAGATGAGATCGAACGATCCATCTGTCGAGCAATCATCCGCGATCACCACCCGATCCGGAGACACGGTCTGAAGTCGCAAGCTGTCTAGCTGTTCAGTAAGATATCGTGTGCCGTTATAGACTGACATCACAACCGTAACCATTAAAAACCTTCGTCCAATTAAAGTTCAGCCATTAGCTGATCGTAAATATTGATAAGACGTTCAACATACGCGATCTTTTTGAGATGGCTAAAGTCCGCCCTCTCAACTGCCTCCCTGTAACGCGAGTAAACATCAGAATCGAGCATATTGACCATTGCGTCAGATAGCGACTCCACACTACCTGCGTTGAAGATCTCGCCGAGACCTTTTGACATCACAAAGGAGGCCGCATCGCCGACATCCGAAACAATACATGGCAGGCCGGCGGCAATCATTGCTTCATAAGCGACGAGCCCGAACGTCTCTCGGCAAACAGAAGGCATGACGATAGCGCGAGATTGTTTCATGACGGAAAGAACTTCATCATGAGGCAAGGAGCCCATGAATCTGATATCTGGATAGCTATCCGACAACCTCTTCAATTCGGTACCGTCGCCAATGACGATCGCATTCACGCCCGCCCGACAGGCCGCTTCGCAAAACAAGTCACAGCCTTTCTCTGGACTTAAGCGGCCGACGAATAGGTATGCCGAAGAATCTCCTTCGGAATCATCTTGAAACTTAGCCGCATCAACATAGTTTAAGCAGTCATACCGTTCAGAATTCCACGCTAGATGAGGTTCGATCAATCGACGGCTGGAGTCGGAGACAAAGGCGACCGCCGGGCGAAGCGAGCCTAAGACATGGTTCTGCACGGAGAAACGAACGGACCGGTACAATTTTTGGGCATACGAGCGCTTGTCACAGTTGTGCAGCAGGCACTTCGGAGAACCGGGAGCGATTCCGCAGTTACAATGATTCACATAGTCGTAGAGCCCACCGTTAGAGCAAACAAGGAAGTACTCATGGGCAGTAATGAGACATTTGAAGCCCCGTCGCTCTATTGCCCTGAATATAGAGGGAGAAAGGGAGTGCGTCCAAGAATGCACATGAACGACCGCCGTTTCTGGGTCAAGCTGATTGAGCAAATCATCCAGCGCCGTTTCCGAGCGTCGGTTCCAGATGCCCTGAACAGCACCAGAGACGCCACCGTTCAAGACGTCGCCCTGCCCGCAATTAACGCAAATAACCCCCGATTCGACCAAAGCCGGATCGGGATCTCCCAGCGCTGAGAAGAAATAGCTGTTAAGCCCCATCTTTGCCAATGCCGAAGCTGTCTCGATTGCGATTTTTGAAGCTCCACCCCCGATATGGGGACGGTCGCAAATCGTAATCGCTGTGGTAAGGCTACTCATGCGCGTTCCCAGGTATAATGGATCGGACCAAACGTTTTACGCCCAACCGCATCGACGGCGGAAGCATTTTTTTCACACGGTCGAAAAGGCTCACTTTGGGAACCAAGACAGAATCAAAGATCCCCGACCCCAGTGCCTCATACTGAGCGATGACCGCATCGCGCCTCTCTTCAAGTCCTGAACGCTTATTAGGGTCTTCATGCAGGAGCACGTCATCCGCTGCGACGTCGTTGTTAGAATAGGCAACGCAATCGACTATCTCATCAATCAGCTTGGCGCCGCGCTCGGTCTTCACGATAACGGCTGAAACGCCCTTCTCAGGATACACGCAGTCTCGGGCTGACTCAGAACGCCAGGAGTCGCCGAGGATAATGTCAGCGGGACTGTCGCACCCTCTGAAGGGACAACTATAGCAAGACGATCTGCTGATCATGCCTTTGATATAGGACCCATAAAACGGGTCGAATGCGGCGGGCCTCTTTATAATCCTGCCGTCGGACAACTCAATCTTTATGTTATGGCCCCAACCGAATTTCGATTTATCTCTAAAAGTCAGTGCGGTGACATCGGACTTCTCCCGAAGCTCAAGCCAGTCAACATAGGAACGAAACATGGAAGAGCTTGGTACACCGTGGCAAACAACGCTGACGGTCGTCAGCCCATCCATCTGCTTACCCAAATAGAGAAGCAGCGCGGAAACCTGGCAGGGAGTACCGCTAAACAGTACATGCTTGCCGGATTTCAGATCGTTGAGCACATCGGGGTACGATTCACTCGCATCGCTCTGGACATATTTGGACTTTTGAAGGAGCGCAATATCGGCAAGATCGGATATACCGATATGCCTAACGCAATCAACACCGTCCCAAGCGGCGCCGTAAACACGCCCACCTTTCTCAAGAACCCGCTTCGCGAGAAGAGAGAAGACGCCGCCGGACGAACTCTGCGCGAGCTCGTCAGAATCACCACTCTGCAAAACAGCGGCGCGAATGACCTCCGAGTCCGCATCAACTCGGTTTTCCGCCGGACAGGAGCGCAGGCATAGGCCACAGGAAGTGCATTTGGCTGCATCCACCACGGGATAATCAAAACCATCGGGCGAAGGATGCATTTCAATAGCCGAAAAAGGGCATTTGGCCGCACATGCTCCGCATCCAAAACAGGCTTGATGAGAAATTATGGCGATGTTTTTGTTCAAGCTGACTCCCCCTATTGTTCGAGAGCATCCAAGAGCCAATTTTTCGAGAACGAGATGAGTGACTCCACATCCGACAGACGTCTTTCATACCCCTCGATTTCAGTAGCATGCATGTGGCTTTCATAGCCATCGAGTAGGCGATCTTCAGTGTTCGAGAGCCTCGCGAGGCTCTCGACTCGGGAATTCTGAGAGCGTTTGTCGGTCTCCTCAAATCGCTTGAAGCAGTAATAGTCCTTGCGAAAGATTTGGGAGAATAGCGTACCGTGCAACGAATCGGTCAGCACGAACCGCGCACTCGCCAAATACGCGAGCCATTCATCGGGACCAAGCCCGTAGCGTGGATTAAGCTCCTCGTCGACTGCATTTTTACCTGAACCAACAAGCGTCACAACTTCGCAGCCGAGCTCCTTCGAAATCGATTCGACCGCTTTCCTGTAAAACGGCCTATCCCCAAGAAAGTAGCAGACAATTTTACCGGGCTCAGGACATTTTCCGTCAATGAGAGGGGCCCAGTCCTCCTTCGACAGAAGCAGGACAGGGTCCACGACCTGTGAGGGACGCTCAAGACCGAGTGATTCGACAAAATCCGCACCGGCATCTTCGCGAACAGATACGGAACTGAAAGATTTAAGAAGATTAGCAATGATCCTCTTCTTCCTCTCTGTGGTGTTCGTAACACCGAAGCTGGGCGCATACGCGATTCGCTTATCACTGTCGCTCAGAAAGGAGAAATAGAAATTCCTGTTCAAAAGATATGGCGACCAAATCTGATCCGATCCACAGACGTACGCATCGTATTTCCCCCGCAAGCCGACCAGTCCGTCTGTATCGGTAATCCGTTCAGTAGTAACGATATTCTGGCTTAAAAAGCGATTGAAAACATCAGCGGTCGAGGAACCGAAGTCGTCATGCTCCTTCTTACGATTGAGCAGCTCATGTGCTTTACCGGCAAACAAATCGAAGGAATTTCGGTTGATCGCCCAGTTCAGTAGCTTTTCTTTGACGCAGGGGAGATAGTCGGCGTCAACAACATCATGACCCTCGGACTTCAAGAACTGCTGCAGAGCATAAGCCTGGAGCAACGTGCCGAAATTTTGGTTATGGAGCCACGTTAAAATACAGATTTTCATTAATTCACCGTTTCAAATAGCTTCAGGTAGTACTCTTCAAGCTTGGGCGCCGCCTTAAAGATGTCATAAGATTCAAACCCCGGAGATGAATGAGGATCGGAGCGATCAAAGACATCCCTGCGGGCGGCAAGGATCGCGTTGGACCACCCCTCGACGCCCATACTCAACGGAAGGAAGCTGCACCGACTGGATAACGCAACATCGTTGGGGACCCTTTCAGAGCAGATGCACGGGAGACCGGAAGCCTGGGCCTCAATCGCGACCATTCCGAGGCCCTCGTACAGGCTGGGGAGCACGAATAAATCGAGCGACTGATAGACGTCCTGCACATCAGAAATCTGGCCGAGAAAACGCACCGCCGAGGCAATGCCAAGTGAGCATGCCTTTTCCTCCGCTTGAGGTCTCAGTTTTCCATCGCCGCAGACGACAAGGATGGAATCAGGATTCTGAGCATGCACTGCCTTGAAAACATCAAGCAAAAACAACTGGTTCTTCTGAGAGATGAACCTACCGATATTCCCCAATACCAGCGTATCGTCCTTCGCTCCGAGCTGAGCACGTCGCTCGTCCCTAATCGATCGATTGAAAGAAAAGTTGTTCAAATCGATAGCATTATTAAAAACAGTAAAACGGGATGAACCGAACAGCCATTTTCCAGCATGCTCGGTGCAGGCTGCCAAATCAGTCGGATACCTTGTTGAGAACAGCTTCAAAGAGCCTTTGATGACATTTTTAGCAAACTCCCCCTTTCCGCTTGTAGAGTGGCTGTGGGCTATACGCACAGGTATGCCCGCCTTCTTAGCAGCGCGAAGCGGAAAGACAGAAAGCGCATTGATATGGCTGTGCACAATCTTCCAGTTCTCTTCCTTAAAGAGGCGCTGAAGCTCTCGCTGGTATTCGACAACATGCTGGTAGGGAGGAATCTCAAAAACCCTGCCACCTAAAGATTCAATCTCCTCGCGGGGAACAAGCGTCGAATCGGAATCGACAAGAAAATCGAACTGCACTTTGCTGCGATCAATATGGCGGTAGTAATTCATGACGACGGCCTCGACGCCGCCGCCAACCATCTTGCCAACAACCTGAGCTACTCTAATCGGTTCAGCCATTTAGCAAGCACCGCCACCGGTAAAGACCTCAACGACCGTGAGGAGAACAATCTTCAGGTCCGTGATGGGACCGCGTTTGGCGATGTACTCGAGATCACGTCGAACCATGCCGTCGAAGTCGGTATCGTTGCGGTCCGTGACCTGCCACCAGCCGGTGATCCCGGGCTTAACCGCCAGACGCTGCAGGTCGAATTCTGTATACTCGGCCACCTCGTTGGGCAGCGGCGGGCGCGGGCCCACGACGGACATCTGGCCCAGGAACACGTTCACGAACTGCGGGAACTCGTCGATGGAGTGCTTACGGATGAACTTGCCGATCTTGGTGACGCGCGGGTCTTCCTTCATCTTGAACATGGCGCCGGCGATCTCGTTTCGCTCCTTGAGCTCGGCGAGGCGCTCGTCGGCGTCCCTGTACATGGAGCGGAACTTCCACATGCGGAAGGTGGACAGGCTGCCGTCGCGGCGGGTCTGGCCCACGCGGATCTGGCTGTAGAACGGGTTGCCCTCGCTCTCCAGGCGGATGGCCGCGGCGAGCACCAGACTCGGAATGGCGATGACGGCCAGAACGCAGCCGCTGAACACAATGTCGAACACGCGCTTTACGGCGCGGTAGCCCAGGCGCGTGCGGTCCCAGTCCTTCACGGCCTGCATGCCCTTGTAGCGCATGCTCGCGTCGTCGCCGCTCATGGCCTGGGCGACCAGCACGGCCCCCACCGGCGCGTTTTGCCCTGTCACTTCTTTAGTAGTCAAGTTCAAATCCACGTCCCTGTTCCCAGGGACACCCCCCCCCATCGATGAATTCAAATAACGAATGAATTACCAGCGCAACGTCTCCCTTACGTTTTGCTGGGCACGTCGAGCGCAAGCAGCTCCCTAAAAGCGAAGTCGCCTTCGCCCACGTCCACCAGGCACCAGCGTTTATGACGGTCGATCTTCTTTACACGGGCCTCTTGCCCCACCAAGGGCCCCTGCTCTATGTGCAGCACACCGTCTTCTATGCGCGCCACGCTGTTGCGCACCACGCCGTTATCGTCGAGCACGCTGCGGTACCAGTCCTGCGCATCGTCCGGCATGGGCGCATAGGCCCGCTCCTTACTGCCGGCAATGCGACAGCCAAAGCTCAGCTGAGCCAAAGCCTTGTCGAGCAGGGCAGCATCGCGCGTGGCGACGAAGAAGTATTCCTTGTACATGGGTTTGGTTTGGAGCGACCAGGCTCCGTCCCGCTTAAACCAGAACTCCTTTTGCATCACAAAAGCGTCTTGCATCAGCTCGTGCGGGATAATGCGACGGACCTTTTCGCAGGTCTCGCGTTCTTTACCATGGGGGGTGTGGACCAGATACCAGCGGACGCGGCCGCGCTGGCTTTTGGTGATAGCGCCGTTAAAAGCACCGGGCAGCTGCTCTTGGCGCCGCATTGTCCGTTCCATGTTCTCGCCCCCTTCTCCAGCTCCGCGACGCACGCAGATGCAGGGGCGTCAAGAACAGGCTTCTCGCTCGCAGCTAGGTGCAGTCGCAAAAGTACAGGTTTTTGTATCTTTCGACGTTGCTCATTATACGAGCAAACCGCTCACGTTTTACCAGATTGCACAAAATGCGCCGCGAATGGGCGCATCTCCATACCCCTCTACAAAAACCTGTACCTTTTTGCACAACAAAAAAGCCGCTCTAACCAGCGGCTTTTCTTCTATAGACAACAAAAAGGCGACCGCCCGCGAGGACGATCGCCTTTGTTAATTCTTGTATTGTTTGCCTTAGGCGCGAGTCTTGATCTCCTCGAGGACCTTGGCAACAAACTCGTCAACGCTCATCTGAACGGTCTCGTTGGAGCGATCGCGGACGGAGATGTTGCCGGCCTCAACCTCCTTCTCGCCCAGAATGAGCATGTAGGGCACGCGGTCGATGCTGCGGGCCTCGCGGATCTTGTAGCCGATCTTCTCGTCGCGGTCATCGCAGACCACGCGAATGCCGGCCTCCTCCAGCTTGGCGCACACCTCGTGGGCGTAGTCGCGGCTCTTCTCCGAGACGGGAAGTGCCTTGACCTGCACGGGGGCCAGCCAGGTGGGGAACTTGCCCGCAAAGTGCTCAATCAGAATACCGATAAAGCGCTCGATGGAGCCAAAGCACACGCGGTGCAGCATGATGGGGCGCTTCTTGGTGCCGTCGGCGTCCACGTACTCCAAGTTAAAATTGAGCGGCATCTGGAAGTCGAGCTGCACGGTACCGCATTGCCAGGTACGGCCGAGCGAGTCCTCCAGGTGGAAGTCGATCTTGGGGCCGTAGAAGGCGCCGTCGCCCTCGTTGACCTCGTAGTCCATGCCCAGCTTCTCCAGAGCGGTGCGCAGGCCCTCCTCGGCGCGAGCCCAGTCCTCGTCCGAGCCCATGGAGTCCTCGGGGCGGGTGGAAAGCTCAACGTGATACTTAAAGCCAAACTTTTGGTACACGGAATCAATGAGGTTAACCACGCCCACGATCTCGTCGGTCAGCTGGTCGGGACGCACAAACAGGTGGGCGTCGTCCTGGTTAAAGCAGCGCACGCGGAACAGGCCGTGCAGGGCGCCGCGCAGCTCGTGGCGGTGCACCAGGCCAATCTCGCCGGCGCGGATGGGCAGCTCGCGATAGGAGTGCGGCTTGGAGGCGTACACCAGCACGCCGCCCGGGCAGTTCATGGGCTTAATGCAATACTCTTCGTCGTCGATGACGGTGGAGTACATGTTGTCCTTGTAGTGGTCCCAGTGGCCCGAGGTCTTCCACAGCTGCTTGTTCATGATGAGCGGCGTGGAGATCTCCACGTAGCCGGCCTTGTGGTGGATCTCGCGCCAGTAGTCCAGCAGCGTGTTCTTAAGGATCATGCCGTTGGGCAGGAAGAACGGGAAGCCGGGGGCCTCGTCGCGCATCATAAAGAGGTCCATCTCGCGGCCGATCTTGCGGTGGTCGCGCTTCTTGGCCTCCTCCAGCATGTGCATGTGCTCGTCGAGCTCTTCCTTGGTGGCAAAGGCGACGCCGTTGATGCGGGTAAGCATCTTGTTGTCCTTGTCGCCCTTCCAGTAGGCGCCCGAGACGCCGGTAAGCTTAAAGGCCTTGAGGGCCTTGGTGTAGCAGATGTGGGGGCCGACGCACATGTCGATGTAGTCGCCCTGCTGGTAGAAGGTGATGCGGGCGTCGTCGTCCAGGTCGCCGATGTGCTCGACCTTGTACTTCTCGCCACGCTCCTCCATAAGGGCGATGGCCTCGGCGCGGGGCTTCTCGTACACGGAAAACTTTAGGTTCTCTTTGACAATCTTCTTCATCTCGGCCTCGATCGCGGGGAAGTCGTCCTCGCTGATCTTGACGCCCTCGGGCAGGTCGACGTCGTAGTAGAAGCCGTTGTCGGTCGCGGGGCCGTAGGCAAAGTCGGCCTCGGGGTACAGGCGCTTGATGGCCTGCGCCATGATGTGCGCGGCGGAGTGGCGGATGACGTGCGTGACCTCGTCCTGCGGGAGCTCGGCCACCGAACCGTCATTGTAGAGTGCCTTCATGGGTATGTTTTCTCCTCTCGGATGCCTGATGCAAGTGCGTGCGATGCGCTCGGCGTTTTTGACTTGCATCATTATAGGCAGGTTGCCTTGGTATACAAGCGCCCGCCGCACCTTAATGGCACGGCGGGCGATTTTCTACGCATGCTTCATCGTGTGGGGTTGGTTGCGTGTGGGGCTTGCGCGGGACGCGCGGAGCCCGTGGCTTGCGGCCGGCCCGGCGATGGATGCGTTACTGGATGCGAGTTCGGCAGTAGGGGCAGACCTTCCAGTGCGCATCGAGCGGGCGATGGCAGCTGGGGCAGACGTTGCGAACCTGGGTGTCGCACACGGGGCAGACGACGAAGTCCTTCTCGATGGGCGCGCCGCACTGCGGGCAGGTGCCGTACTGGGCAAGCTGGCGCTCGCGCAGGGCCATGTCCAGCTCCTGCTCCTCGCGGTCGGACGCGTAGGAGTGCGGGCGCAGGACCAGGTAGGCGATGAGGCCTACAAACGGGATGAGGGCGATGATGCCCCATGCCACGTAGGCGCTGGCGCCGCGGCGGCGAGCGTCGATGAACACATAGACGACCGACAGCACATACAGGGCGATGATAAAGCCAACGAAGGCATAGACGACGCCCATAAGCTGCGGCGACATGAGCTCGGAGATGTACTTGGACATTACGGGTACCTTTCGGAATATTAACAGTACGGTCAAGTTTACCACGGGGTTTGTTTATATGGGACCACGGCTAGGGGCGGGGCTGGCGCGGACACAAACATCTCAATCTGTAACAAGTGGGAGCGGAATCCGGGTCTAGATGTTACAGATCAAGACACAGGGGTCCCTCCCCGACTTCAATCTCGATCTGTAACATCTTGGGCCCCAAAACCCCTCTTACTGTTACAGATCAAGACGAACGGTGAGCCCTCCGTTAAATATCTCAATCTGTAACAACAACACGGCAAAAACAGGTCTAACCGTTACAGATTTAGACATTCGAAACCGACTGATAGGTTCATCTAAATCTGTAACATCTAGAACCCAAATCCTCAGCTAACTGTTACAGATTAAGACAAAGAAAACCGTCCAAACCGAATGTCTCAAACTGTAACAACTGGAACCCAAATCCTCGTCCAACTGTTACAGATCGAGACGAAAGGTTGCCGTAGTTGTCGGCGGACGAGGTTGTCGACGTTGCCGCGTCTCCCCTCTTCTGCCGTTGGCGGGTGTTGCGGGGCTGTTCACCGCATTGCCGCCGCGCTGGGGGTGTGCAGACCGTAGGATAGTTTTATTGACAGCCTGCCAACTCGTCTGGGAGGCACCGTGGCAGAAACGTTTGATATCGCAATTGTGGGCGCGGGCATTACGGGGTGCGCCATCGCGCGGCAGCTCGCGCGGTTTGACCTGTCCATTTGCGTGGTCGAGGCAGCAAACGATATCGCGCTGGGCGCGTCGAAGGCCAACGGCGGCCTGGTGCACGCTGGCTACGATCCGGCGCCGGGCACCGTAAAGGCGAAGGTCAACGCCCGTGGCTGCGAGTTGTACGGTACGTGGGCGCAGGAGCTGGGCTTTCTGTTCCGCCGCACCGGGTCGATGGTGTTGGGCTTTAACGACGAGGACCGCGCGCATCTGGAGCAGCTACGTTGCAACGGCCATGCCAACGGCGTGCCCGAGCTGTCGATTGTCGGACCCGACCGCATACACGAATTAGAGCCGCGCGCCAGTGCCAAGGCGACGTGCGCGTTGTGGTGCCCATCGACTGGATTTGTCGACCCGTTTGAGGTTGCCATCGCCGCACTGGAGAACGCCGTGGCCAACGGGGTGACGTTTATGCGCTCAGCACCGGTGGAAGCGATTGAAGTCGCGGGCTCGGGCGACGACGCGCGCTTTACGTTGGCGACGCCCGCCGGAGACGTGCGCTGCCGCTACCTGATCAACGCCGCGGGCAACGGAGCCGCGGACATCTCGCATATGGCGGGCGCCGAGGAGTTCCAGATGGTCTGGCGCCAGGGCAATATCGTGGTGCTGGACAAGGAGCCGCGCACGCTCATGCCGCTCTACCCCGTGCCGACGCCGGTGTCGAAGGGCGTTATCGTGACGGGCACCGTGCATGGCAACACCGTGATCACCGCCACGGCTGCTGTGCGCGAGCCGGGCGACACGCAGACCTATGCGAGCGATGTGAACGCGCTGCTGACCGGCGCGCGCAAGCTGGTGCCCGACCTGGACACGCGCCGCGTGGTGCGCGCGTTTGCCGGCGGGCGTCCGGTCATTCAGGGGACGAACGACTTCTTTATTGGGCAGTCGGCCGTGGTGCCAAGGCTTTTCCAGGCGGCGGGCATTCAGTCGCCGGGCGTGGCGAGCGCGCCGGCCATTGCCGAGCGCATGGAGCTTGTGATGCGTGAGGCGGGCGTGAAGCTGCACGAGCGGGCGGACTGGAACCCAATTCGCCGCGCGCCGGACGACTTTGACCGCGCACCACTGGCGCGCAAGGAGGAGTTGATCGAGTCCGATCCCGCGTGGGGACAGATTGTCTGCCGCTGCGAGACGGTGCCCGAAGCCGAGATTGTGGCCGCGATCCGACGCCAACCGGGAGCGGTTTCGGTCGAGAGCGTCAAGCGCCGCTGCCGCGCCGGCATGGGTCGGTGCCAGAGCGGCTTTTGCCAGAGCCGCGTGGTAGCGATCCTGGCGCGCGAACTGGGCTGCGACCCCAGCGAGGTGTTGTTGGAGGATGCCGGATCTTGGCTGGTCCAGGGACCGCTGAAGGGGGTACGCTAGGATGGCGACGTTTGATATGCGCGACGAACGCGCGGAGGCTCGAACCGCAGAGGTCGGAACCTCAGCGCCCGTGCAAACGCAGGCGTTCGACGTGGTCGTTATCGGCGGCGGACCTGCCGGTATGGCGGCCGCGCTGGCCGCTCATAAGGCCGACGCGCGCGTGGCCATCGTGGAGCGCGAGCAGCATCTGGGCGGCATCCTCCGCCAGTGCATCCACCCCGGCTTTGGCCTTTCGCACTTTAAACAGGAGCTCACCGGTCCCGAGTACGCGCAGCGCTTTATCGACCAGGTGCACGCAACCGACATTGCGCTGTTCTTGAACAGCATGGAGCTTGGGATTGATTCAGGCGAGCCTGCGGAAGACACCGCGGTCCATACCGTCACGCTCATGAGCCCCGCCGGAATGCTGCAGCTCACCGGACGCGCGGTCGTCCTTGCCATGGGTTGCCGTGAGCGCACCCGCAGCGAGATCAAGATCCCCGGCAGTCGTCCCGCCGGCGTTTTCACGGCGGGCCTGGCGCAGCGATACATCAATATCGAAAACCTCAAACCCGGCTCGCGCGCCGTAATTTTGGGCTCGGGCGATATCGGGCTGATCATGGCACGTCGCTGCACGCTCGAGGGGATTTCCGTCGAGGGCGTGTACGAGCTCATGCCGTACGCCAACGGACTGCGCCGCAATGTCAAGAACTGCCTGGACGATTTTGGCATTCCGCTGCATCTGTCTACCACGGTCACGCGCGTGATCGGGCACGACCGCGTGGAGGCCGTCGAGGTAAGCCAGGTCGACGAGCACCTGGCGCCCATTCCGGGTACCGAGCGCATTGTTCCGTGCGACACGCTGCTGCTTTCGGTGGGCCTGATTCCCGAGAACGAGCTTTCGGTTGCCGCAGGCGTGGAGCTTGACCCGCGCACGCGCGGCGCCGTGGTGGACCAGAGCCTGCAGACGGGCGTGCCGGGCATCTTTGCCTGCGGCAACGTGCTGCACGTGCACGACCTGGCCGACAACGTGACGACCGAGTCCGAGAGGGCTGGCGCAGCTGCAGCGGCGTACGCGCTGGGGACCGGCGCGGGCGCCGTTCCGGACTGTGAGCTCACCGTCTCCCCTGCCGGCATTGCGGGATACGCGCTGCCGGGACGCATTACGGCTGTGGCACTCACCAAGCTCAACTTCCGCGTGCGCCGACCCGTCGACGCCGCCCGCGTGAGGATCTTGGCCGACGGCGAGGAACTGTTAGCTGGCAAGGTCCGCCCGTTTAAACCGAGTGTCATGGAAAGCTTCCCACTGCCGGCAAAGGTCATCAAGCAGGCGCTCGATCTGGGTGCCAGCGAGATTGTTCTATCCGTCGATCCCATCGAGGAGGCATAAACTATGAGCGATAACGTGGTCGAAACGCTGCAGTTCAACTGCACCACCTGCCCATCCGAGTGCCTTCTGACCGTAGAGGTGGAGCGCGACGCCAATGGCGCCGTGGTGGAAGTGCGCTCCGTGACCGGCAACAACTGCCCGCGCGGCGATACGTTCGCGCATCAGGAGCTCACTTGCCCCATGCGCGTGCTCACGACGACCGTGGCCGTCTCCGGCGGCGACGAAGCCCTGCTCCCCGTGCGCACGGCCGAAGCCATCCCGCTGGCACTCCACGCCCAAGCCATGGACCTCATCCGCGGCGTTGTCGTCGAGGCCCCCATCCGCATGGGCGACGTCGTGCTAGAGAACCTCCTAGACACCAACATCAACCTAATCGCCAGCATGGACATCGACCGAGCCCAAGTAGCTAATTAGGGACGGGGCACTTTTAGCTACTCCACCATCCGCCCGGTCCTCCTCCGCAGTTGCGGTGAAATACGGACTGTTTTATGGCTTCAGGCCCCAACAGTCCGTATTTCACCGCAACTTATGAGGGTGCGCATGGGATGCAAAGGAGTGTCCCAAGGTGCCGGCATAAAAGGAACGTCCCTATGTGCCAGGCTTGGGATACCATGGTGGCAGCCTAGCGAAAGGATGTTTCATGGCACATGTCGATGACCAGCGTGTGGCACGCGTGCTCGATGCGCTCGAGGCTCAGCACCCCGGCGCGCAGCTGCTCGTAAACGACCCGTGGTCGATCTATTACCTAACCGGCTTTTATGCCGATATGTTCGAGCGTTTTTGCGGTGTGCTGCTCGCGCGCGATTGCGAACCCGTGATCTTGGTCAACGCCCTGCATCAGCTGCCCGAGTATGACAATGCCCGCGTCGCCTACCACACCGATACCGACGTCGTAACCGACGCCATCGCACGCGAGGTCAATCCTGCCAAGCCCCTCGGCATCGATACCGTTATGCGCTCCGGCTTTTTGATGCCCCTCATGGAGCGCCATGCTGCGAGCGAGTTTTTCCTGGGCGACTTTGCCGTCACCGCCGCGCGTACCCACAAGGATGCCGCCGAGCAGGAGCTCATGCGCGTGTCCTCAGCTGCTAACGACGCCGTGATGGCCGATGCCATCAAACTCGTCCACGAGGGCGTGACGGAGCGCGAAATCGCCGACCAGATGCTCGGCTTGTATCGCAAGCACGGCTGCGAGGGCTTTAGCTTTCCTCCCATCGTAAGCTTTGGCGCCAACGCCGGCGACCCGCACCACGAGCCCGACGGCACCGTGCTCAAGCGCGGCAACGTGGTGCTGTTCGACATTGGCGGACGCCATCGCAACTACTGCTCGGACATGACGCGCACGTTCTTTTGGGGCGAGCCGGACGAGGAAACGGCGCGCATCTACGATATCGCGCGCCGCGCCAACGAGGCGGCCGAGGCGCTCATCGCGCCGGGCGTGCGCATGTGCGACCTGGACCGTGCCGCGCGCGGTGTGATTGAAGACGCGGGCTACGGCAAGTACTTTACGCATCGCCTGGGCCACTCGATCGGCCTGCAGGACCATGAACCGGGCGACGTCTCGCTGGTCAACGAGCAGGTCGTAGAGCCGGGCATGACGTTTTCCATCGAGCCGGGCATCTACCTCCCCGGCCGCACCGGCGTCCGCATCGAGGACCTGGCCCTGGTGACCGAGTCCGGCGTCGAGATTCTCAACGCCTACCCCCACGATCCGGTCCGCTTAGACTAGGCAATGTGCCAAAGGGACAGTCCCATTGTCCCTTCCGATTAGCTGCGCCACGAAAACGGGCCATCTACTACGTTTAACCCGCATGGGTCGACCATGCGGGTCTTTTTTAAAAAATGGCAACCCCTTTACCTGCGGTTTTGATTTCACAATTCTCGGTATGGTCAAGGGTTACCGGCCAAACGTAGTAGATGGGCCCATTTCGTGGCGAGCGAGTCAACTCGGGGGCACAGGACGGCCAAAAAAGCCCCGTCCCAAATTGACTGCTTTTGAGTTGCGGTGATATACGGACTGTTTGAGGCTTCTGGCTTGTAAAACAGTCCGTATTTCACCGCAACTGCTAAGGGGAAGGGTTAACGCAGTAGGCCGGCTACTTCGCCGGCTAGGGTGATGGTACCGGCGGCAACGAAGGGCTCGCCCGCGGCATCGAAGGCAGCGAGGGCCTCGGACACGCTCGGGTATACGCCCGCGAGCTTATCGGCACCCACCAGGGCGGCGAGCTCCTCTGCCGGCAGGGCGCGATCGGAATCGGTCTGGGTCACGACCACGCGGGGGAAGGCCGGGATCAGTACGTCGACGATGCCCGCCACGTCCTTGTCGGCCAGCGCGGCGCACAGCAGCGTGGGGCGGTTCTCCACGCACGGATCGATCTCGTCCAGCGCGCTCACAAAGTTCTCGCAGCTCTGAGGGTTATGACAGGCGTCGATCAGCTTGAGCGGATTGGTTCCCAGCACATCAAAGCGACCCGGCGTGGGGCAGCCCATAAGCGACGCATCGAGCTTGTCATGATCGAGCTCGCGACCCAGATACCCCTCGCAAAGCATAATCGCACACGCGGCATTCTGCGGCTGATACGCCGGCTTAACCATGCTAGACGTATAGATCGCACGCGGCGTGGTGCAGCTAAACTCAACCGTGTCGCCCACATGTGCCGGCACCTTGGTCGTGGCATGGTTCACCACCAGCGGCACTATGCCGCACTCGCGACAACGTGCATCCATCACGCGCTGAACGCTCGCCTCGTGCGTGCCCTCGCCCAGCACAACCAGGCGTCCGGGCTTAATGACCGCAGCCTTCTCCCCCGCAATGGCCTCGAGCGTATCGCCCAAAATGCGTGTGTGATCGAGCCCAATGCCCGTAATGGCAACGGCGACGGGATCGGTCGCACTCGTGGCGTCCCAACGTCCGCCCATGCCGACCTCGAGCACAGCAACATCAACCGCAGCCTCGGCAAACACGACAAGTGCGGCAGCCGTCAGCAGGTCAAACGGTGTGATGGCATAGGCACGCTCCCCCGCCGCCACACGACGGGCATTCACGCGATGTCCCGCCTCAACAGCGGCGGAAACGCCACGGGCAAAGGCCTCATCGCTCACGACGCGCCCATCGACCTCCATGCGCTCGGGATAGCGCACCAGCTGCGGCGACGTATACAGCGCGGTCTTTAACCCCTCACCACGAAGGATGGCAGCCGAAAAACGCGTAGTCGAAGTCTTGCCATTGGTACCGGCAACCTGAATGCAATCAAAACACTCATCCGGACGCCCAAGCTCATCGAGCATATCGACAACCGTCTCGAGCAAAGGCCCAGCATCCCCAGAAATCCGCCCCGTGTCGGCAGCAAGCCCCACAGCCTCATCAAACGAAAGCAAATCAAACTCAAAAGGAACGGTATACAAGCCGGAACGCTTAGGCATTTTTAGAACCGCCATTCATAGAAAAATAAAACAGTATAGGTTGAGGATAGTCAGCGAAAACGCCTCTGATGAGCCAAGGTGCCGTGAAACAAGGGCGCATAGGGCTTATGCCCATGCGCCCGAAGTTGAACGGCAGATTGGCCATCAGAGGCGTTTGCAGCGTCGAGTCAGCCGCCGTTCGTTAGAACGGCGGAATAGGTGTCCGCAGCGGAGAGCAAAGCATCGGGACGCGCCCCCAAGTTAGACCTACGAGAAGTCAGCAACCTGAGCAGTCAGCGCCACCAGGATCTCCTTGAGCTCAGCTGCACGGTCCCTCTTCTTCTGGACCACCGCGGGCGCGGCCTTGGCCACGAAGCCCTCGTTGGCGAGCGTCTTCTCGCAGCCGGCAAGCTCCTTCTGGGCCGCGGCGATCTCCTTCTCCAGGCGCGCCTTCTCGGCCGAAAGGTCGACCTTGCCCTCGAGCACCACAAAGACCTCGACGCCGCTATCGACCACGGCAATGCTCGCGGCCGGTTTCTCAACGTCGGTACCCATGACCAGCGAAGCCGTGTTTGCCAGCGGCTCAATCGTGGAGCGCAAGCTCTCGAGCTTCTCGATGTCCTCGGCACCGGCGCGCACGACCACGTCGAGCTCGGCCTTGGGGCTCAAGCGATAACGCGAACGCGTGGCGCGGGCGGCAGACACGACGGTACGGCACAGCTCAAACGCGCGCTCGGCGGGCTCGTCAACGTACTTGGCGTAGTCGGCGGGCTCGGGCCACTTGGCGATCATGAGCGCCTCGGCGCGGTCCACGTTGCCCTCGGCGTCCAGATCGAGCACGCTCGCCGGCATGTTGTCCCAGATCTCCTCGGTCACGAACGGCATGAGCGGGTGCATCAGGCGAATGGAGGTGTCGAGCACAAAGATCAGGTTGCGCTGCGCCTGCAGACGACCCTCGCCCTTCAGGCGGGCCTTGGTGACCTCGACGTACCAGTCGCAGACCTCGTTCCAGAAGAACTGCTGCACGCCGCGGGCCATGTCGCCAAAGGTGTAGTTCTCGATGCCCTCGGTGACCATCTTCACGGCCTTGGCAAGGCGGCTGAACATCCAGGCGTCGGCCGGCGTCTCCACGACGGGTTCGCCGGGCGTGTAGCCTTCCATGTTCATAAGCAGGAAGCGGCTGGCGTTCCAGATCTTGGTCACAAACGACTTGGCCTGCTCGGTGCGCGGGCTGTCGATGAGCTTCTTGGTCTTCTTGTCGATGTTCGCGTCGAACTTGACATCCTGGTTGTTGGTGCACAGCGTGAGCAAGTTGAAGCGCATGGCGTCGGCGCCGTACATGCCAATGAGGTCCATGGGGTCAACGCCGTTGCCCTTAGACTTGGACATGCGGCTGCCGTCCTTGGCAAGGATCGTCGGGTAGATGACGACGTCCTTAAACGGAACCTCGTCCAGGAAGTACAGCGAGCTCATGACCATGCGGGCGACCCACAGCGCGATGATGTCGCGCGCGGTGACGAGCGCCGTCGTGGGGTGATGGCCCTCGAGCAGCTCCGGCTTTTGCGGCCAGCCCTGCGTGGCAAAGGTCCACAGCTGCGAGCTGAACCAGGTGTCCAGCACGTTCTCGTCCTGATGCACGTGATGGCCGCCGCACTTGGGGCACACGTCGGTGTCCTCGGTAAGGGCGTCCTCCCAGCCGCAGTCCTCGCAGTAGAACACGGGAATGCGGTGACCCCACCACAGCTGGCGGCTGATGCACCAGTCCTTGAGGTTCTCCATCCAAGTGGTGTAGGTCTGCGTCCAGCGCGCGGGATGGAAGGTGACCTTGCCGGAGTTGACGGCGTCGAGCGCCGGCCCCTTGAGCTTGTCGACGGCCACAAACCACTGCTCGGACAGCCACGGCTCCAGTGCGGCATCGCAACGGTAGCAGTGCATGACGGAGTGGTCGTGGTCCTCGACGTGATCGAGCAGGTCATGCTCCTCGAACCACTTAATGACGGCCTCACGGCACTCCTCGCGAGTCATGCCGGTGAACTCGCCATAGCCCTCGACGACCACCGCGTGCTCGTCGAAGATATTGATCTGCGGCAGGTCGTGGGCCTGACCCATGGCGTAGTCGTTGGGATCGTGGGCCGGGGTGACCTTGACAAAGCCGGAACCGAAGTTGGCATCGACGTGCCAATCCTCAAAGATGGGGATCTCGCGGTCGACGATAGGGAGCTTGACGGTCTTACCCACGAAGGCGGCCTTCTCGGGGTCCTTCGGGGAGACGGCGACGCCCGTGTCACCGAGCATGGTCTCGGGGCGCGTGGTGGCGACGACGATGTAGTCCTGGCCGTTGACCGGCTCGGTCAGCGGGTAGCGCAGGTGCCACAGGTGGCCCTTCTCGTCCTTGTACTCGGCCTCGTCGTCCGAGATGGCGGTAGTGCAGTTGGGGCACCAGTTGACGATACGCTTGCCACGGTAGATCAGGCCGTCGTGGTACCAGTCGCAGAAGACCTTACGCACGGCCTGGGCGTAATCCTCGTCCATGGTGAAGCGCTCGTTGTCGAAGTCGACGGAGCAGCCCATGCGCTTGATCTGCTCGACGATGATGCCGCCGTACTCGTGGGTCCAGTCCCAGCAGGCGTCGACAAACTTGTCGCGACCGATCTCCAGGCGGCTGATGCCCTCGCTCTTGAGCTTCTTGTCGACCTTGGTCTGCGTGGCGATACCGGCGTGGTCGGTACCCAGCACCCAGCGCGTGGACTTGCCGCGCATGCGGGCCATACGAATGATGGCATCCTGGATGGAGTCGTCGGTGGCGTGGCCCATGTGGAGCTTGCCGGTCACGTTGGGAGGCGGAATGGTAACGGTGCAGTCGCCCACGCCCTCGCGGCGCTTGTAGCAACCGCCGTCGAGCCACTTCTGCAGGATCGCCGGCTCGTTGGTCGACGGATCGTAGTTCTTGGGCATTTCTTCCATATATCTCTCCCTTGCCCGTCGGGGAGGAATGTAGGCCCGCTAGGGTCTGCATTCCTCCCCTTAGGTATCGATTACTTCAGTCTGATGTGACTTCGCTGAGGCTTAAACAAACACACAGAATAACACAGGTAGTTGGGGTTATTGCGTATATATAAAATAGCCGCCGACCGCGGATGGTCGGAGGCTATTTGCAAGCACGTTTTTGGCTGGTTTACCCGTAGATGCGTTGGGGCTGTTCTTCGCCCTTAACCGCCGCTTCGGTTACGACGACCTTAGCGACGCCCTCCTCGCTGGGAAGGTCGAACATCGTCTGCTGAAGCACGTCTTCGCAGATGGCGCGCAGGCCGCGGGCGCCGGTCTTGCGAGCAAGCGCCATGCGGGCGATCTCGTGCAGGGCCGCGTCCTCAAACTCAAGCTCGACGTCCTCGAGCTGGAACATCTTGCGGTACTGACGCACCACGGCGTTCTTGGGCTCGGTCAGGATCGACACCAGATCGTCCTCGTCGAGCGCCTGCGTCTGGGTGACGACGGGCGTACGGCCCACGAACTCGGGAATCATGCCAAAGGCATTAAGATCCTGCGGGAGCACCTGGCGCAGCAGGTCGTTCTCGTCGACCGAGGTGGGGCCGGCGATCTCGGAGTTAAAGCCAACGCCCTTGTTGCCCACGCGGTCGGCGATGATCTTGTCCAGACCCACAAAGGCACCGCCGCAGATGAACAGGATGTTAGTCGTGTCGATCTGCAGCAGCTCCTGCTGGGGATGCTTGCGGCCGCCGGTGGGCGGAACGCTGGCCACCGTGCCCTCAAGAATCTTAAGCAGCGCCTGCTGAACGCCCTCGCCCGAGACATCGCGGGTGATGGACAGGTTCTCGGCCTTGCGGGCAATCTTGTCGATCTCGTCCACGTAGATGATGCCCACCTGCGCGCGCTCAATATCGCCATCGGCGGCGTTGATGAGCTTGAGCAGGATGTTCTCCACGTCCTCGCCCACGTAACCTGCCTCGGTGAGCGCGGTGGCGTCGGCGATGGCAAACGGCACCTCGAGGATGCGCGCGAGCGTCTGGGCGAGCAGGGTCTTACCGGTGCCAGTGGGACCGAGCAACAAGATGTTGGACTTGGCGAGCTCCACCTCGTCCATATCGTCATCGAACTGCGAGCCCATGCCATCGTCAAAGGCAGACACCGCGGCGCCGCCCTCGATCACGCGGCGATAGTGGTTGTAAACGGCCACCGACATGGCGCGCTTGGCGTCTTCCTGACCCATGACATAGACCGAAAGCTCGTCATAGATCTCGTGCGGCGTCGGCACGTGCGTGATGACCTGGCGGTCGTCCTCGAGCTCAAAGCCCTCGGCCTCGGGGTCCACGGCGGGCTGCCCAGAAGCCTGGCCGTGGTCGTTGAGGAAGCCCGGCAGCTTGCCATTGCGGGCAGCGTCCATAAAGTCCGAAGCCAGCGACTCCTCCAGAATCTCGGAGCAGGCGGCGACGCACTCGTCACAGATAAAGATGTTGGTCGGGCCCTTTACGAGGCGTCGGACCTGGCCCTGTTCTTTTCCGCAGAAGGAGCAGCGAATGGGGTTGCCGTTCTCGTCAAAGTTGTCCTGCATGTTTCCTGCCATCCTAGGCGTCCTTCGCGGCGAGATCGCGAGAGGTGACGATACGGTCAATCAGGCCGTAGTCGAGGGCCTCGGCAGCGGTCAGGTAGTTGTCGCGCTCGGTGTCGGCCTGGACCTTCTCGATGGGCTGGCCCGAGGCATCGGACAGGATCTGGTTGAGCTCGCGACGGGTCTTCTTGATCTCCTCGGCAACGATCTCGATCTCGGTCTGCTGGCCCTGGGCACCGCCGCTGGGCTGGTGAATCATGACCTTGGAGTGCGGCAGGCAGAAGCGCTTGCCCTTGGCACCAGCCGAAAGCAGCACGGCAGCCATAGACGCGGCCATACCAACACAAATGGTGGAGACCTGCGGCTTGATGAAGTTCATCGTGTCAAGAATCGCCAGGCCGGAGTAAACCTCGCCACCGGGCGAATTGATGTAGAGCGAGATATCCTTCTCGGCATCCTGGCTCTCAAGATGCAGCAGCTGGGCAACGACCAGGTTGGCGCTGACGGAGTTGATCTCCTCGCCCAAGAAGATGATGCGGTCGTTGAGCAGGCGCGAATAGATATCGTAGCTGCGCTCGCCGCGCGGCGTCTGCTCGATAACGTATGGCACGAGGGCGGAATCGAACTTAGCGATCATACGCATCTCCATTTCTCTTACGGACCAATAGTGGTTCTAGATAAACGTACGGTGCCCGCATGCTATGCATTGGCTGGCACCGTACGAAGCAACCGGATAACCGGCTTATAACTTTACCCCATCACGCGCGCATCCATGCGCTCGCAGAAAAGGTGGCGAGAATTACTCGGCGTCCTTGGCGGTCTCGTCGACCTCGGTCACCTTGGCGTTCTCAACCAGGTGGTCGACGGCCTTGGAGCGACGGATGGACTCGCGGACGGCAGGCATGCGGCCATCGGCGATGAACTCAGCCTTGGAAGCCTCGACGTCCTTGACGCCGGCCTTCTCGAACTCGGCGTTGATGTCGTCCTCGGTGACCTCGATCTTGAGCTCACGGGCGAGGGCGTCCAGAGCCAGGGACTCACGGGCAACGTCGTTGGCCTGCTTGTGCAGGTCGCCGATGAACTGCTCCATGGTCAGGCCGGAAGCGGACAGCCAGGTGTCCAGCGTCATGCCGCGGGCAGCGAGGTTGGACAGGAAGTTCTGGCCAAGCTCCTCAAAGACGGACTGCTCGTAGTCGGCATCCATCTCGTCGAGCTGCAGGCGCTCGGCGAGAGCGGAGACGCAACGGTTCTCCTTCTCGGCCGGGAGGCGGGAAGCCTTGTCCTGCTCGATCTCGATCTTGATGGCGTCGCGCATAGCGTCGATGCTGTCGAAGCCAAAGTCGGACTTGACGAGCTCGTCGGTGAGCTCGGGGGTGTTGCGAACCTTGATGCCCTTGACGGTGACCTCGACGGTGTGGGTCTCGGCCTCCTCGCCCTCCTCGGCCTCGTCGGTCCAGGTGACGGACTTGACGTCGTCAACGTTGGCGCCGATCAGAGCCTCGTTGAACTCGGCGGGGTTGCTGTCGCTACCGGCGATGAGCATACGGCCCTCGGCGGCGAAGTTATCGGCGTTCTCGACGGCCTTGAGGTCGACGGTGACGTAGTCCTCGGCCTCGACGGCGCGACCCTCGACGTCCTCGAAGGTGGCACGGTAGTTGAGGAGCATCTCGACCTGGTTGTTGATCTCGGACTCGGTGACCTCCGCAGGGGGCATCTCGATCTCGACGGCGTCGAAGGAAGAGAGCTCGGCAGCAGGACGCAGGGAGAACTCGACGGTGTAGGTGTAGTCCTCGTGATCCTTGGCGAGGTCGAGCTCCTTGTAGTCACCGTTCTTGGTGGGGACGATGTCCAGCTCGTTGAGGACGGCGGGCTCGTTGGCGGCGATCAGGTCGTTGGTGGCCTGAGCGAGGGTTGCCTCGGCGCCAAGAGCGGAGTCGATGACCGGACGGGGAGCCTTACCGGCACGGAAGCCCGGGAAGCGGTACTTCTTGGCGGTATCCTTGTAGGCCTTCTTGATCGCGGCGTCGACGTCGGCGGCCGAGATGGTGACCGTAGCGGTGAGCTTGGCGTCCTTGACGTCAGAAGCGGTGATGTTCAACACGTTCCTCCTCATACTGCCCAGCTTATCTGAGGTGCTGGTACCTTTATGCAACAAAGAGTCGCGACGGCCGAAGCCGACGCAGATGCGTTGGTGCGGGCGAAAGGACTCGAACCTTCACGGGAATCCCACCAGAACCTAAATCTGGCGCGTCTACCAATTCCGCCACGCCCGCATGAGCGCACAGACTAGGAATGATAGCAGATACGAACGACAAGCGCACGCACACGTTTTACAGGCTCACGACCTCACCACGAGTGCGAAAGGCGGGGCGAGTTGCCCCGCCCCGCCAATTACGACTTGTTCGCCGACCCGCTACTCCCCCAGCAGGGCCTTCTCGGGCGTGATGGGCAGTGAGCGAACCTGATGGCCGGTGGCGTGCGCCACGGCCGAGGCCACGGCGGCGAGCGGCGTGTTGATGACGACCTCGCCGATCGACTTGGCGCCAAACGGGCCCGTCGGCTCGTAGCTCGGCTCAAAGGCCACGCGAATGCTGCCGATATCCAGGCGCGTGGGCAGCTTGTAGCTCATAAAGTTGCCGGTGCGCAGACGGCCGCGAGCGTCATGCTCGACAATCTCGTAGAGCGCGTGGCCGATGCCCTGGGCAATGCCGCCCTCGGCCTGAACGCGCGCGAGCGCCTCGTTGATCACGGTGCCGCAGTCGACGGCCGCCGCATAGTCCACCACAGTCACCTTGCCGGTGGCCTTGTCGACCTCGACCTCGGCAATGCCGGCCATAAACGGCGGAGGCGAAACGGGCAGGCAGGCAGAAGCGTGCGAGGTGAGCGCGTCGCCGCCCGCGATGTTCTTGACGCACAGGTTGGCAAAGTCGCGCAGCGTGAGGTAGCGGTTCTGCTCGCGCGCGGCACGCTCGTCGGACAGGCGCACGTACTGGCCGTCGAAGACCACGTCGGCGGCGTCAACGTCCCACATCTGAGCGGCCTTGGCGCAAATCTTCTCGCGCAGCTCGGTCGCGGCGTTCTTGGCGGCAAGGCCCGTCACGTAGGTACCGGAGCTCGCGTACGAGCCGGCGTCGAACGGCGACACGTCGGTGTCCACGCCGCGCACCACGATAAGCGAGCTCTCCACGCCCAGCTCCTCGGCGGCAATCTGCGCCAGGATCGTGTCGACGCCCATGCCGTTATCGGTGGCGCCGGTGCCGATGGTAATGAAGCCGTCCTCTTCCAAGCGCATGTCGATGCCGGCGATGTCCACGTTGGAAATGCCCGAGCCCTGCATGGTGAGCGAGCAGCCCAGGGCGCGCACGCGGTCGCCCAGATCGACGGCCAGCGGCTTGTCGCGCCAGCCGATCATGTCCATCGCGCGCAGCAGGCAGCGGTCGAGCGCGCAGGCGTTGAGCCTCTCGTTGTAGTACTGCGGCATGATCTCGCCCTCGCGCACGATGTTCTTAAGGCGCAGGTCGGCGGGGTCCATATGCAGCATGTCGGCGAGCTCGTTGACGGCGCTCTCCACGGCAAACTGGCCCTGGGTGGCACCGTAGCCACGATACGCACCGCCACGGTTGGTATTGGTGTAGACGGCGTCCCAGCTAAAGCGGCTCGCCTTCACGTGGTTGTAGATGGGCAGGCTCTTGTGGCCCGAGAGGCCGATCGTCGTGGTGGCGTGCTCGCCATACGCGCCGGCGTTGGACAGCGTGTGCAGGTCGATGGCCGTGATGGTGCCGTCGTTCATGGCGCCCAGCTTAACGGTCATCTGCATCTGGTGGCGCGAGTTGCCCGCAGTGATGGTCTCCTCACGGGTGTAGCAGCAGTAGCTCGGACGGCCGGTCTGCTGGGTAACGAATGCCACGAAGATCTCGCAGCAGCCCGTCTGCTTGGAGCCAAAGCCGCCGCCGATGCGCGGCTTAATGACCTGCACCTGCGACTGCGGAATATCGAGCGACTGAGCGACCATGCGGCGCACGTGGAAGGGCACCTGCGTAGAGGTGGTCACCGAGATGCGCCCAAACGCGTCGGTCGTCGCGAAGGCGCGGAAAGTCTCCATGGGCGCGGTCTGCGTGGCCTGGCTGTTGTAGGTGCGCTCAAAGACGATGTCGCTCTGGGCGAAGGCCTCGTCCAGATCACCAAAGTCGCTGGTACCGCTGCACACCAGGTTGCGGGGCACATCGCCGCCCTGCGGGAACATAAAGGTCACGTCGCCCTCGGGGTGGACCACGATGTCGTTATCGAGCGCCTGGGTAAAGTCGAGCAGCGGCTCGAGCACCTCGTAGTCGACCTTGATGAGCTTGAGCGCCTTGTCGGCGGCCTCCTCGGTCTCGGCGGCGACGATCGCCACCTCCTCGTTTTGATAGCGCACGAGGTTCTCGAGAATCAGGCGGTCGTAGGGACTCGGCTGCGGATAGCTCTGACCGGCGATAGTAAAGCGGCGCTTGGGCACGTCCTCGTAAGTGTAGACGCCCACGACGCCGGGCACCTTCAGGGCGCGCGACGTATCGATGGAGCGGATCTTGGCGCGGGCATAGGGGCTGCGCTTGAGTTTGACGATGAGCGCGCCGGCGGGCACCATATCGCCCGTGTAGACGGGACGACCCTCGAGCAGCGCCTTCGAGTCCTTCTTGGGCTGCTTGTGGGTAATCTGCTTGTAGACGACACCGTCGGAGCTCGTGTCGTTGACCGGCAGCTTGGGCATCTCAAAGCCCACCTGCACGCCGGACTCGTTGAGGAAGCGGACGATGGCGCGCAGCTGACTCTCGTAGCCGCTGCAGCGGCAGAGGTTGCCGGCCAGCTGGCGCGAGAGCTCCTCGCGCGTGGCGACGAGGCTCGGGTCCTCCTTGGCGGCGCGGGCGAGCGCCAGCACGTTCATGATGAGGCCGGGGGCGCAAAAACCGCACTGCTCGGCGCCTTCGGCAGCCATCGCACGGGCAAGCGCCTCGGACTCGGCCTTGAGGCCCTCGAGCGTGGTGACGGTGTGGCCCTCTACACGGGCGGCGGGAACCGAGCAGCTCAGCACCGGGTCGCCGTCGAGCCACACCGTGCAAAGGCCGCAGTTGGTGGTCTCGCAGGCGCAGCGCACCGACGCGCAACCCTGCTCACGCAAAAGCGAAAAGAGCATGGTATCGGGGGCAATCTGAACCTTGACCTTGCGGCCGTTGAGCGTAAAGGAAAGATCGATGAGTTTGGCAGCCATTAGCGCACCTCGCTAGAATCGACGCCGGGCACGCGGCGGCAGGAATACTCGTCCGTGGCGAACTTGGGGATCTGCACGGTCTCGAGCTCGCGGGCAAGCGCGGCAGAAAGCTCGATGCCGGCGGCACGGCGCACGGCCTGGATGGCGAGCGGGGCCGAGATGCGGCGGCGGTAGTCGGCCGAGCCCCACAGGTTGGTTCCGTAGCTCAGGGCACGCACGGATGCAGCAAGGGCGCGAAGCTCGTCCTCGGAAGGCTGCTCGTTGGTAAGGCCGCACGCCACGCCCTGCAGCAGGGTCGCGCGCAGCGGGCGGGCGCCCACGGTGACGTGCCAAGTGTTGTTCCACCAGGCGGCGGTGACGTTCAACGAGGGGAAGTCGGTCGCGGCCTTGCGCACGGCCTCGTAGCTCGCACGGTAATCGTGTTTAACGACCACGATGTGCTCGATCACGTCGCGCACGTAACCCATCCGCACGAACTCGGCGAGCGGCACGCGGCCGGCGCCCGTCAGCTCAACATACGAATCGAGCGCCAGGAACGCCGAGAGAACGTCCGAGAAGCCAAAGCGGCCGTAGATGCTGCCGCCCACCGTGGCGGTATTGCGCAGCTGCACGCCCACGATGTCGTGGACGGCGAACTCAAAGACATTGTTGACAAGCGCGTTGAGCCCGGCATGACGCTCGAGCTGGCGCAGGGTGCACATGGCACCGATGCGAAACTCGGTCTCGGTCTCCTCGATCTGATCGAGTCCGCAGGCCGAAAGGTCAATCGCCGTCGCCACGCGACGCGAACCCAGGCGCATCCAGATGCCGCCGCCCACAATCTTGTTGTTGCGGTTCTTCTGCAAGAGCTCATAGGCTTCGGCCGCGTTTCCAACACGGACGTAGGTACCGAACTTGAGCACGTTCTCCCCCATCTCTTCACTTGTCCAGTACCTCTTAGTGTACCAAACGAGGGGGCATAGCTCGTGTCGGGACAAAATGAACCGTTTTCCTCCGTCGCATGCGGATCAAAAAAGGCTCCCAGCCAAGATGACTGGGAGCCTTCTGCGATGCTATATCGAGCGAAGATTTAGCAGACGCCCTGGGCGAGCATGGCGTCGGCGACCTTCAGGAAGCCGGCGATGTTGGCGCCCATGACAAAGTTGCCCTCCTCGCCGTACTCCTTGGCGGTGTCGTCCACGTTGTGGAACATGCCGCGCATGAGCTGCTCGAGCTTGCCGTCGACCTCCTCGAAGGTCCAGGACAGGTGCTCGGCGTTCTGGCTCATCTCCAGGCCGGACACGAGCACGCCGCCGGCGTTGGCAGCCTTACCGGGCATAAAGGCGACGCCGTTCTCCTGGAAGTAGGTCGTGGCCTCGATGGTCGTGGGCATGTTCGCGCCCTCGCCGACCACCTTGCAGCCGTTGGCGACGAGTGCCTGGGCATCCTCGAGCAGCAGCGTGTTCTCGCGAGCGCAGGGCAGCGCGATGTCGCAGGGAAGCTGCCACACGCCGCGGCCGTCGCCCTCGTGCCACACGGCCTTGGGCTTCTCGTCAACGTACATGGCGAGCGTAACGCCCTTGTCGTGGCCGGAGCGCTTCTTGTTGTAGACATGCTCGAGCACGGTGTAGTCGATGCCGTCGGGATCCTCGACCCAACCGTGGGTGTCGGAGCAGGCCAGCACCTTGCCGCCGAGCTGGGAGACCTTCTGGACCGCGTAGATAGCGACGTTACCGGAACCGTGAACGACGACGTTCTTGCCCTCGAAGGAGTCGCCGCGGCTCTTGAGGTACTCGTCCACAAAGTAGACCAAACCGTAGCCGGTGGCCTCGGTACGGGCGAGCGAGCCGCCAAAGGAGAGGCCCTTGCCGGTAAGGACGCCGGTCCACTCGTTGGTCAGGCGCTTGTACTGACCGAACATGTAGGCAACCTCGCGGCCGCCAACGCCCAGGTCGCCGGCGGGAACGTCGGTATTGGGGCCAATGTGGCGATAGAGCTCGGTCATGAAGGACTGGCAGAAGTGCATGATCTCGTTGTTGGACTTGCCCTTGGGGTCAAAGTCAGAGCCGCCCTTGCCACCGCCCATGGGAAGGGTGGTCAGGCTGTTCTTGAGGATCTGCTCCAAGCCCAGGAATTTGAGCATGCCCAGGGTGACCGTCGGGTTAAAGCGCAGGCCGCCCTTGTAGGGTCCAATGGCAGAGTTGAACTCGACGCGGTAGCCGCGGTTGACCTGGACCTTGCCCTGGTCGTCGACCCAGGGAACACGGAACATGACGATGCGCTCGGGCTCGACGAGGCGCTCAAGCAGGGCGACCTCCTCGTACTCGGGATGGGCGTCGAGCGCCGGCTGGATGGTGCCGAGGATCTCGGTCGCGGCCTGGATGAACTCAGGCTGCTCGGGATAGCGGGCCTTGAGCTCGTCGAGAACTTTCTGCGTGTAGCTCATGCTTCCTCCAATTGATGGAAAAGAAAAGTGTCGTTCGAGGCGCCCCATGCGCCCCGAGCTTTATCGAGTATGGATAATATCGCACTGTTGCAGCAAAGTTTCGCATAAGCCGACGAGCAGATGTTTCGTTTTGATTACGATGCAGGTAGAAGCGTTTTTGAGTGCCTGACGCGCAAAACCCGTGTTTCAAACCTGTTTCGTCCACGTGTTCCAAACCACCACATTGAGGACAGGCACCTTTGTGGTGGTTTTGGTGGCTAGAGGACGAGCTGATGGTAGTCGGCGGGGGTTATGCGGCCTTCGGTGGCAGCGCGGAAGGCGGCGAGCGCATCGCCCGAGAACGGCATAGCCCAGCACAGCCCGCAACCTGCGGTAATGGAGCCGGGCAGCGGCATGATGCGCCCGGGCACGCCGGCGGCAAGGCAAAGCTGCTCGCATTCCATCACATTGAAGGTGCTGTCGAACGACACGATGATCTTGCGTTCGTGGTCGAGGGCATCACCGGACGGGCCTTCGCGGTGTGCCTCACGATACGCCGCGGCAGCCGCTTCCTCTTCCGCGGTATGTCCACAGCCACCACATCCGCAGGTACAGGGTTCGGACCCGTCGCAAGTGCAAGGCTCTCCCGTGTCGGGGCAAATATCGTGAGACATGGCATCTCCCATCGTCTAGGCGAGTAACTCGGCCGCCGCAAACTCCTCGGGCGTATTGACGTTCTCGAAGCAGAGCGTCGAGCCCGCGGCCTTAACAATCTGCGGCTCATCCATATAACCAGCCTGAACGCGATTGATCAGGCAGCGAATGCGCTGGCGGTCGCAGGCAAGCAGCTCGTGGGCAACCGGCGCACACGCATCACAGCGCCAGACGGCGCAAAGCGGCTCAATCCCCCGCTCCTCGCGCGGCACGCACACATCGAGCGCCTCGGTCTCGACACGATCGGCAAGCGCGCCGATCAGTTCCGGCGAGACAAACGGCATGTCGCAGGCGACGATCGCCACGAGCGGCAATCGGGCCGCGGCCAACGAGCTCGCGATGCCACGCATGGCACCCGCCGGCCCTTCAAGGTCCGCCACCACATGCGGCACCAAGCCGCCAAACGCGTGCTCCTCAAGATAGGCAAGCTCGCTGGGACGCGACGTCGTCACGACCAGCTCGCCGGCAACCTGAGCCAGGCGGCCCAGCACGCGCTCGATCAAAGGCTCGCCGCAAAACAACATCCGTGCCTTATCGCAGCCCATGCGCGAGGACAGCCCGCCCGCTTGAACGACGCAAGAAAGATCGGCCCGTCTTACGGTAGTCATACGGCAAACCACCCCCATCGGCATGCTCGAAACCCAGTGCACGAAGCTAAATACAGCCGTCGAAATAGCGGCGCTACGAAAAGCTCGTGCAAAAACAAAACAGCGCCTTTGCGGCACGCAGCAAGACCGCGAGCACAAAAGCGCTGGTAGCGTATGGCGGGAACGTATGTGAATCGAACACATCCAAGACGTTTTGCACGCCTCGTAACGGTTTTGAGGACCGCAGAGCCCACCGGAGCCCATCCGTTCCCAAGTGCGGCGGTATTTTACCAAACCGAGCAGTCAATCTAGCGCAGGGAGCGCAGGCCGCCGGCCTCCTTGTCGAGCACTGTAAAGCGCACGGCATCCAGGTGTTCCAAGATGCTGATGGCCCGTTTGCGCGACACGCCCAGGGCCTCGCGCAGCACGCTCGTGGTGGCAGCGCCGCCGGCTGCCTCAATGGCGGCGGCGACGAGCTCGCGCGCATGGGCCTCGGCGGCAGCGGACAGGGCAACGTCGCGCTCGACCTTAACGATCGAGCGGTTGAGCGAAAGCTCGCGCAGGGCACGCGTCATGGTGTCGCGTCCGAGCTGCAGCCGTTCGCCAACCTCGGGAAGCGCCGGTGCATCCAGGCCGGCCTCGTCAAGCAGCGCGACGATCCGCTCGCAAGCCTCTCGCACCACGCGTGCCGCCGCGGCGGCCGAATGTGGATCGAATACCTCGGCGCCCTCGGCGGCGCACACACCACGCGAGCAGCCCTCGGCAATCAGAGCCGCGGCAACGCCTTCATCAGCGGCAGGCCACGCAGCATGGGCAACGGCGCCGGGCGTAAAGCCCGTCTCCTTGGGAGCCGCGGCGTGCATGGCTGACAAGGTCGCTGCCAGTGCATCCATCGCGGCGCCGAGAACCGCGGCGTCCGCGAAGAGGTCCGCATCACCCGCGGCAAGCTTGCGAACGGAGCCCTGCGCCACCAACCCGTGCAGCGCGGCATCGACCTCGCCGGCACCAAGATCCAGCGCCTCGGCAACATCAACCGCCGTAACCGGCAGCGCCTGCAGCGCCAGCAAAGCGGCCACACCGCCCGCGGTATCGCCGACCTCAAGCGCCGCAAACAGCGCGCGCTCGCCGGCAGAAAGCTCGCGCGAGCGACGGCAGCGCGAAAGCAGCACGCGCCCGCCGCCAATAAGCATCACGGGCGAATAGGACAGCACCACGGCATGGTCTCCGGCTCGAAGCGGCAGCGGCTCCTCCAAGCGCACCTGAACAATACGGGTCTCGCCCACCGCCATGGGGGCCTCGCCCTCCATGAACATGATGCGACCGACAACCTCGGCCGTACCCGCCATCACATGCACACGCGCACCCGACTCGAGCACACGCGGCTTGGCACCCTCACGACCCAAATACGTAAACGCCATCATAAAGCGCATCGTCTGGCCAAGGCGGCCCGCCACGCCAAGCATCTCACCGCGATCGAGCGCGGCGACGGCATCGCCCACCAGGTTGAGCGCCACACGCTGACCAGGCAGCGCGCGCGGCGTATCGCCATGCACTTGAATCCCGCGCACGCGGCAGACCGTACGCGAAGGCAGCGCGACGAGCTCATCCCCCACCGCGACGGGCGCATCGTGCAACGTTCCCGTCACCACGGTGCCGGCGCCCTTGATCGTAAAGCAGCGGTCGATGGGCAGACGCGGTGCGGCATCGGTGAGCTCGGCACGGGCACGGCAGGAATCCCAGCAAGCGGCAACCTGCTCGTCGAGCGCAGCCAGTAGGTCATCGATTCCCGCGCCGGTCTTGGATGACACGGGCACGATCGGCGCGTCCGCAAACACGGTACCCGACAAAAAGTCATCGACATCGAGCTCGGCAAGCTCGGTCATCTCGGCGTCGGCCAGGTCGCACATCGTCAGCGCGACCACCATATGCGTGACGCCCAGCAGCTCCAGCACATGCACGTGCTCGCGGGTCTGCGGCATCACGCCCTCGACGGCCGAAACCACCAGCACGGCCACGTCGATACCCGTGGCGCCCTGCACCATGGCGCGCAAGTAATGCGCATGGCCCGGCACGTCGACCAGGCCAACGATCTTGCCACTCGGCAGCGCCAGCTCACCAAAGCCAAGCTCAACGGTCATGCCGCGACGACGTTCAACTTCCAGGCGGTCGGGGTTTTTACCCGTCAGCGCCTCGATGAGCGCCGACTTACCGTGGTCAACATGTCCCGCCGTACCTACGATAACGGGACACTCCACCAGTGCTTGAACCTCACTCATCGAGCAATCGCCCTCTCAACGCACGCGACAAACGTCGATGCCGCCGTCTCGATATCGCGGTCGCCCACGAGCGTGCGCACATCAAACAGAATGCGGTCGTGCGAGGCGCGCGTGACGACCGGCGTATCGAAGTCTTGAACGAGCGAGCGTTTGAGCGCGTCGACGGACAGGCGCTCGTCAACAAGACGCACGGCAACGCACATCGTGGGCAACTCCACGGTAGGCAGCGAGCCGCCACCGGGGGCCGACGATTCCTCGACGATTTCCACCTGCACGGCACACGGGCAGCCAGCCTTATCGAGCCCGGCGACCATACGATCGCGCAGCTTGCGGGCACGTCGTTCCAAATGGGCCTGCGGCAGCGTGAGCATGCTGAGCACCGGAATATCGCGATGGGCCACGTCGGCGCCGTCCATGTAGATGCGCAGTGTGGCCTCGAGCGCCGTGAGCGCCAACTTGCCCGGACGCAGAGCGCGCATGAGCGGATGTGCGCCGCAGGCCTGGACCAGATCGCGACGGCCCATGATAATGCCCGCCTGTGCGGCACCGAGCAGCTTATCGCCCGAGCACGACACCACATCGAGCCCCGCCGAAACCGAAGCCGGCGTGGGTTCCTCGCCGCCGCGCACCAAGATGTCATCGGGCAGCAGCGCGCCCGAACCCTGGTCCTCGTAGAACAGCAGGCCATGCTTGTGAGCAAGCGCCGCAAGCTCCCGAGAACCCACCTCCTCGTGGAAACCCTCGATGCGATAGTTAGAAGGATGGACCTTAAGGATCATCGCCGTATCGGGCGTGATGGCACGCTCGTAGTCGACCAGATGCGTGCGGTTGGTGGCCCCGACCTCGACGAGCTTGGCACCCGAGGCCTCCATGACGTCGGGAATACGGAAGCTGCCGCCGATCTCAACAAGCTCGCCACGGCTGACTATGACCTCTTTGCCCGCGGCATGGGTTGCCAGCACCAGCAGCACCGCAGCGGCGTTGTTGTTGACCACGAGCGCGTCCTCGGCACCGGTGAGCGAGCGGATCAGTTGCGCGGCGTGCTCCTTGCGCGACCCGCGCGAACAGGTGTCAACGCTGTACTCGAGCGTGCTATACCCGCGCGCAACCTCGGCCACGGCCTTTGCCGCCGACTCCGCAAGCGGGGCACGGCCCAGATTGGTATGGATGACCACACCCGTGGCGTTGACGGCGGGACGCAGGCTCGGCAGCGCGGAGCGATGCGCACGCCACTCGATGGCCGAGGCCAGTTCGCGCTTGGAACGCGGGGCGGCACCGGCGCGAATCGCGGCGCGCTCCTCGTCGAGCTCGGCCGTCACGGCAGCATGGACCACCGCGTCGCAGGTCTCCCCCGCCGCCTTCACCACCGGCCACTCGGCAAGCAGCTCGTTGACGGAAGGAATGGCGCGCAGGCGGGCGCGCACCTCATCGGACATGTTCTGGCTATCGCTCATGTGCGGCCTTTCAAAAGAAACGTGGATCAGTCAAATACATCAGCTGAGTCAATTACTCGTCATTATCCTCGCGCGCCGCGATCTTTTCCACGCGAACGGCGTTTTCCTGGGTGAGCGCAGCACCCGTCAACGGGTCCCAACGTAACGGCGTATGGTCGAGCGGGCCCACGCCCAAGGCTTGAGCGCCACCGGCATCGGCACCAAACGAACGCCCACCGGGGGCGGCCGAGGTGAAGATGCACGCCGGATGCAGATACGGCGTCGTCTCCACGCGCACGCGGTCGCGGCCCATATCACTCACGAGTTCGACGATCTCGCCGTCGGCGATGCCCATGTGCGCGGCAGCATCGGCATTCATCTGCACGGCATCCAGGTCCGACCCAGCCTCGGCGGCACCTTGGGCTGCAAGCCTTCGCGAGGTATGCGACTCAAAGGGACGGTTGCCGCTAATGAGGCGAAACATCCCCGGGCCCGGCTCCACCATGGGGGCGATCCAGTTGGGTACACGACCCAGGCCAGCTCGTTCCCATACGTCGCTTGCCAGCGCAATTTTGCCGCCATCCAAGGGAATCGCCGGCTCGCCCGTGCGCGACGGCAACGCAACACCCGTGTCGGCCCAGCCGCGCTCCTTGAGCTCGTCCAGATCGATCCCAAAAGGCGCCACCTGGGCAGCCGCCAGGTCGTCAGACGTAAACCGGAAGTACTCGCCAGCCCCACACGCCTGCGCCAGACCGGCAAAAATCTCCCGACCGGGACGTGTGTCGTCATGCTGCACAGGCAGCACGGCGTTGCGGTAGAACACCCGCGAATCGTTGGCACCCACGACTGTGCCCACACCGCGGTCGGCCTCCAGATACGTCACATCGGGCAGCACGAAGTCAGAAGCGCGCGCTGTCTCGGACCAGCGGATATCAATCGTCACGAGCAAGTCGAGCTGCTGCAAAATACCCAACCACGCTCCGGCGTTGCCATAGCCTGCCCCGGGATTGCTAGCATAGACGATGAGCCCGCACAAATCGCCGGCCAGTATCGACTGACCGATGGTCGTGCACAGGCCGCGCACCGGATCGACCAGTGGATAGCGCTCGGACCCCAGCTTGGGCCCGCGAGGCACCGGCGGCATCGCAAAGCGTGCGGGATCGAGGTCGCCCAACACAAGCGGTGTGGACGGGTTGAGGGCACCGCCCGCGTGTCCGATGCAGCCCAGCAGCACATCGACCAAGCAGATAGCGCGCGCGGTCTGAGTGCTATTGGCATACGCGATACCGATGCCACCATGAAAGCCCGCATCCACCACAGCGGCAGGCGCGGCGGCAGCGAGATCGCGCGCCGTGGCGACAATCTCTGCGGCCGGCACGTCGCACATCGACTCGGCCCACTCGGGCGTCCAAGCACGGGCCGCCTGCGCCAGCTCGTCAAAGCCTGTGGTATAGCGGGCAACAAACTCGTGATCGTACAGGCCCTCGGCAATCAAGACATGGGCAATGCCCAGCAGCAAGGCCAGGTCGCAGCCCGGGCGCACGCGCAGCCAGCGGTCGGCAAGCGCAGCCGAGCCGCTGCGCCGGGGGTCGACAACGATGATCTTCGCCCCGCGCCGGCGTGCATCGTTGAGCGCATCAACGGACCCCATCGTCGACGAATCGACAATGGAACGCCCCAGGTACATGATGCAATCGGTATGTGCCAGGTCGGAAGCGGGGCTGTAGCCTAGGCTGTGCTCCCAGCCGGTGAGACGGCTTACCTCGCAGGCACCGTCGGCGCCATACACGTTGGGCGAGCCCAGCGCATGCATAAAGCGATGCGCCCAGTAGCGGTCGAACGAGGGCACGCCAAGCGTCATGCCCAGCGCACGCGGACCACACTCGTCAATAATCCCCCCAAGGCGCGCCGCAATCTGCGCGAACGCCTCGTCCCACGAAATCGCATCGAACCCCGAGCCATCAGCTCGCCGACGCATGGGGTGCACGATGCGGTCGCGCTCGTCAAACGGCATTGCCAGGCGATGCCGTCCGCGGGCGCACAGGGCACGCGCAGCGCACGGGTGCCCCGGCACCGGCAACTCGGCCACCACGCAGCCGTCCTCAACGCGTGCCGCAAAGGCACAATCGGCATAGCATCCCCCGCATGTGGTCACCACGGCGCGACCGTCACGCTCCACAGCAGATGCCATCTCGATTACCCCTTTCACCAGCCAAACACAACAGGTCAACAGCCCAGCAACGAGCCCAGACCAAAAAAGCCTCCCGCACGGCAACGCCCCGCGGGAGGCCCGACGTCAAACAGACGGTACCTTACGCCTCGGACTTCTTGGCGTAGATAAACCAGTAGCCGAGCGCGACCAGAACCGCGCCGCCCACGATGTTGCCCAGCGTGGCGGCGGACAGGTTAAACGCAATGCCCGCAGCGTTGAGCGCATCGGCGCCGGCGACGTCAGCACCATAGCCGCACGCGTGCATCACGGCACCCATGGGCAAAAAGTACATGTTGGCAACGCAGTGCTCAAAACCGCAGGCCACAAAGGCAGCGATCGGCAGCAAAATACCCACGACCTTATCGACCACGGTCTTGCCGGCGGTACCGATCCACACGGCCAGGCACACAAAGATGTTGCACAGGATGCCGCGGAAGAAGATCGTCACCCAGTCGATCGTCACCTTGCCGGCGGCGACGCTCACCATGGAATTGGCAACCGCCTCGCCGTTGAGCTTGTAAATGCCGGCCATGTACACCAAAAAGACAATGAACAGAGCACCGACAAAATTACCGACCCATACGACGACCCAAGCCTTGAGCATCTGAGCCAGGGTGATCTTTTTGCTCTTGAGCGCGCAGACCATAAGAGAATTGCCGGTGAACAGCTCGGCGCCGCACACCAGTACCAGCACCAGGCCCAGGCAAAAGCACAGGCCGCCCACGACGCGCTGGGCACCCCAACCGAGCGTGCTGTCGCTCAAAAACACCGTAAAGAACAGGCCGCCGAAGGCGATAAAAGCACCGGCGAACATTGCCAACAGAAAGGCCTTAGCGACCGGCAGGTTAGCCTTGGTCACGCCGGCGGTCTCGGTCTTGGCCTCGATCGCGGCGGGCGCCAGGCATTCGGGAGCGGGGTACTCCACCTTGGAATCTGCCATGTCAATCACTTCTTTCCTAATCAGCAGAGACAAGCGCTCCTATTGCTCTTGCCCCAAGCGGACAAAGTGGGAAAAGTCGTTGGCGGCCACGGCGTCGTACACGGCGTCGACGGCGTCAAAGACTTCCGGGGACATGGGGTTGTAGAACTCCGTGTCGCCCGGCTGAATCCCGACGAAGACGATATCATCGCACGATTGCTCGATTTCCTCGATCAGAATCGACAAGGGAAGCGAATGCGTGGTGAACATCGACTTGCGGGCCACATCGCGCTTGTCGAGCAAGCGGATGGACCCGACGGGCAGCGCCATGTCGGCGGCATCGACCAAGACCAGGCGAGGCGGACGCTCGCGCTTGACCTCGATGATGTCATCCTCGGGCGTTTGGCCGCCGTCGATGGTGTACCAACCGGCGATGGGTGCGTCCTCCATCTTTTTGGAGAGCACGGGGCCGGCGGCATCGTCGGCACGCAGTACGCTTCCCGCCGTGAGCACGATACCCGCAAACGGGGCTCCGTTCACACGTCCATCCACAACGCGACCCATTACTGCAACCTCCCCGTCAGATACACGCCCGACACATCGCGCACGCGCTCAACCAGATCGCGAAACTTCATTAAGAACGCGACCTGCTGGGCATGCAGGCCAAAGTCGTCGTCGAACACCGAGATGCCGGCCTTGGCCGACCCGCGAAAACCGCGCTCGTCGAGCAACGCATCGCAGGCCTCGAGCAGCGACGGCACCGCCGCCTTGTCGAGCTGGCACTCACCAAAGGAGCGGATGGCCTCAAACTTGGTTTTGGCCTCCCCCTCCGGCAGCGCGTCGACGAGCGAATAGAAGACGTTCACCGGCACCGACAGGCGCGGCTCAAAGCAGTCGAGCACGCCGGTGTGGTGGCCCACGGCGAGCGTGTAGTACAGCACGTCGCAGGCCTCCTGGGGAACGTCTTCCTCGGTCTCCACAAACTTACGCGTGAGCTCGTAGAAGACCACCTGGTCGGGCGCATGGCCCAGGCAGGGGTCGACGACGCCCTCGGCGGCCTCGTCGCTTGCGCGCGAGGCATCGCCAAAGGAGCCGCCGAGCATGCCGGGGCCCGCAAAGTAACCAGAGCGGTCCGTGAGTTCCATCTAGCGACCTCCGGCCAGCACCAGATCCTGCAGCGCCGAGTACACCTCGACGCGGCGCGGATCGTCCTGCTTGTCGATGAGCAGCGCCATGGCACCGCGGATATCGCCCTTGGGCGCACCCTCGAGCGTATCCATAAACTCGTTGGCCAGGTCGCGGCCATAACGGTAACCGCTCATGGCGCGAGCCTCGCGCTCGATGGCAACACGCAGCTTGTACGGCACGCCGGGGTGCAGGATATCGGCCTGCTCGCCAGCGGCCTCCACCGTGGTCTCGGCATGGAGCTTTTGGTCCAGCAGGCCAAGTGCCATGGCAAAGCCGTAGACGGTCTGCGCAGGGCTGGGCGGGCAGCCGGGGATGTAGACATCGACCGGCAGAATCTTGTCCGTGCCGCCCCAGACGCAGTAGTTGTCGTAGAAGATGCCGCCGGTGCAGCCGCACGCGCCATAGGACACCACGATCTTGGGATCGGGTGCGGCCTCAAAGGCGCGCAGCGCCGGCATGCGCATGGCGCGCGTCACGGCGCCGGTGTACAGCAGCACATCGGCGTGACGGGGCGAGGGCACGACCTTGATACCAAAGCGCTCGACGTCGAAGACGGGCGTGATGGAACCGAAGATCTCGATCTCGCAGCCGTTGCAGCCGCCGCAGTCAACACGGTAGACGTACACCGAGCGCTTGATCTTCTTAAGAAGGGTCGCCTTGGCCTTCTCGATGCTCTCGTCGAGCTCGATCTTGGTCGGGCGGTACTGGAGCCGCTCGGGCAAAAGCGTGGGTTCGGCCATGGTTACTCCTCCTTCGTTTCAAAATCCATGATGATGCCCTCGACCGGCGCAGGACCGGCGGGAATCTCGGGCGCATCGGGGTTGAGCTCGCGGTCGATATACTCCGGATTCACACCGTGGCCGCCCAGATACTCCATGCAGGGGCCCTGGGGCTCACCGGACGCAAGCGTCTCGTTGGCAGCCATGCCGCGCGCGTTACCGGTCTTTACGGCCGAGGCGGCGCGCAGGGCGTCGAGCTCGCGCTTGCACTCCTGGCACATACCAACGGTACGGGCAGCCTGGATGGCCTCCATGCCGCCGGCCTTTTGCAGCAGGCGCTTGGCGTAGTCGATCTCCTTGTGCGGGGCAAACGGCTTACCGCAACGCGAGCAGTGCTCGAGCGTATAGACGCTCTTGCTGGTGAGGTCGTCCTTGCTCATGACGGCCAGCTCAAACTCCTCGGTGAGCTTGATGGCCTCCATGGGGCAGGCTTCCTCACAGCGGCCACAGAAGATGCAGCGACCGTAGTCAATCGACCAGGTGATGGTATCGGCCGCAAGGTCGGTGTCCATGCGAATGGCATCGGCCGGGCACGCCACGCCGCAGGCACCGCAGGCGATGCAGAGCTCCGCGTTGTGCTCGGGCTTGCCGCGCATGTCCTTGTTGGTGGGGAACGGCGCAAACGGGTACTTGACCGTCGCGTCGCCGGCCTTGGCGTTGACCTTCCAAAGCTTCAGCATATTAGAGCGCCTCCTCATCGAGCGGAGCGGCCATGGTGCCCTCGCCCGCAAGCGGCGACTTGTCGCGCCAGACGTTCTCGAACTGCTCCTTGTCGAGCACGTGGTCGCGCTTGGCGGCGACATCGGTCACCGTCACACGGTCGGTGCAGGAGTAGCACGGGTCGAGCGAACCGACGATCAGCGCCGCGTCGCCCACGGTGTTGCCGCGGAACATGTAGCGCAGGACCGGCCAGTTGCTGTACGTGGCGGCCTTGGCGCGCCAGCGGTAGCACTTCTGGTTGTTGCCGAGCATCGCCCAGTGCACATCCTCGCCGCGCGGCGCCTCGGTGGCGCCGATGGCGTACTTGTGCGGGGTGTACTCCCAATCCGTGGTGAGGATGGGGCCCGACGGGCAGTTCTCGAGCATGGTCTCGATCATGTCGATCGAATCGTAGACCTCCTGGATGCGAACGGCGGTACGGCCGAAGGCATCGCAGGTGTCGGCCGTGGCGGCGTGCATCTTTTGGACGTCCGGATCGGCGTAGCCGTCGAAGGGGTGGTCAAAACGCACGTCGCGGGCATAGCCCGAGCCACGCATGAGCGGGCCGACCGGCGAGAAATCGCGTGCGATCTTGCGGTCCAAGATGCCAATGCCACTCGTACGCTCAATAAAGTTGGGCGTGGAGAGCAAGACGTCGACGAGTTCCTGAACCTCGGAGCGCAGCTGGTGGATGGTCGTAAGCGTGGAAAGCTTCTGCTCGGCCAAAATGTCTCGACGCACGCCGCCGATCACGTTGAGACCGTAGGTCTTACGGTGACCGGAGAGCTTCTCGGCCAGGTCCATGGACTTCTCGCGGACGCGGAAGAACTGCTGGAAGCCGGAGTCGAAGCCCGTGTAGTGCGATGCGAGGCCAATGTTGAGCAGATGCGAGTGCAGGCGCTCGACCTCGAGCATGATAGCGCGGATGTACTGGGCGCGCGGCGGGACATGAATGCCCTGGGCGCGCTCGACGGCCTCGGCATAGGCCACCGAGTGGGCGCAGCCGCAGATGCCGCAGATACGGTCGGCGAGGAACGTCACGGCATCATAGTTCAGGCGCGTCTCGGCAACCTTCTCCATGCCGCGGTGCACGTAGAACAGACGGTAGTCGGCGTCGACGATCGTCTCGCCCTCAACGAACAGACGGAAGTGGCCGGGCTCGTCGGAGGTAATGTGCAACGGGCCCATGGGGACGAGCGTCGTCTCCTTGCCCTTGGTATCGGCCAAGAACTCGTAGTTTTCCATATCGCTCGCGGGAGCGGGACGGAAGCGGTAGTCCATGGAGTCCTTGCGCAGCGGGTACAGGCCGCTGGGCCAATCGTCGGGCAGCACCAGGCGACGACGATCGGGCAGACCCTCGGGAATCAGGCCGAACATGTCGCGCAGCTCGCGCTCGCCCCACACGCAGGCGGGGACGAACGGCGTCACGGACGGGAACGTCATCTTGGCGGGATCGACCTCGGTGCGCACGGTCACCCAGCCGGGGTCCTCCCCCTCCATGGAGATGACGTAGTACACGGCGTAGCGGCCGCACAGGCTGCGCTCGTCGTTGCCGACGATCACGGGGATCCAGCCGTAGCGCTCGTAATACAGGTAGTGGACGGCCTCGGGCAGCTTGTCCTGCTTGACGGTAATCGTCAGCTGGTCCTCGCACTGCCACTCGACCTTCTCGATGCAGCCCGGAACGGCGCGGCGCAGGGCCTCGACATGGCTCTCGCAGCGGCGGGCATACACCTTGTTCTCAGTTTCAATCATTCGTTACTCCACCTCGCTCTGAGCGGTCTCGGTACCGAACACAGCGCGGTACATCGGCGTCGCGTGAAGTTCCTCGGTGCTCTGCTCGAGCACGATGCCGGTCGCGGTCTCCACACCGTGCACGAGGGGCAGCGGGGTGGCGATGCCAAACCACAAGATCATTACAGCCAGGATGATTTCGGGGATAAGCATGAGCGCCGGGGCCTCATGCTTGCCCATGCCCTGGGGCGCATGGCCGAATACCGACTTGAGTGCGATGCGGGTGAGCGCGGAGATGGCCACGGTAAGACCGAGGGCGACCACGACGACCAGCCACATGGGACCGGCGGTAACACCGGCGACAAAAGTCAGGAACTCGGAGATAAACATGCCAAAGGGCGGGAAGGCGGCAAGACCGAGCAGCGCCAGGATGGCGAGCGCGGCGGTTGCGGGGGCAACCTCGACGACACCCTGGATCTTGGCCAGGCTACGCGTGCCAAAGGCGTGCTGGATATTGCCGGACACGCAGAAGGCAAGCGTCTTGGTAAAGCCGTGGAACACGCAGTGCAGCAGGGCCGCGGCGATACCCAGCGGGCCACCGATACCCAGGCACAGGGCGATAACGCCCACGTTCTCCACAGACGAGTACGCAAAGCGGCGCTTGAGGTCGTCCTGGCGAAACATCGAAAGTGCCGCCACCAAAATGGACAGCGTGCCGACGATCAGCAGCAAAAGTTGCGGATACTCGGCGCCCACGGCCTGGATAGTAAAGCCGTAGAAGCGCATGATCACAAGCATGGCGCACTTAAGCAGCACGCCCGAGAGCAGGGCCGAGACAGGGCTCGGGGCCTGGGAGTGGGCATCGGGCAGCCAAGTGTGCATGGGGAACAGACCGGCCTTGGTGCCAAAGCCGATCACGATAAACGCAAAGGCGAGGCGCATGAGCGTCGGGTCGAACTGGTCGGCATACGGCAGCACGCACGACAGGAACGCGGCCTCGTGGGCGTTGGGAATCACGTCAGCTGCGTTGGCGTAGATCAGCAGCGTACCGAACAGGCCAAAGGCCACGCCGGCGGTGCAGACCATCGCATACTTCCAAGAAGCCTCGAGGGCCGTCTTGTTCTTGTAGATACCCACGAGGAACACGGTGGAAAGCGTGGTTGCCTCCACGGCGGCCCACGTGAGGATCATGTTGTTGGACAGGCACGCGAGCAGCATGGTGAACACAAACAGGCTAAACAGCGCAAAATACTGCTTGGCGCGCTCGGCGGGCATGGAGCCCTCCTCGATATCGGCCTTTACATAGGGCAGCGAGAACAGTCCCGTAAGAAAACCGATAAAGCCGATGAGCATCACAAAGATGGCGCCCAGCGAATCGAGGTGGAACCACAGGCCAAGAGCGCTCGCGGTGTCGCCGCTCATAAGGACGTCACCGGCCGTCATAATCGACAGCACCAGGACGGCTGCGACGGAGACCAGGTTGAGACCGGCAAACACGTTATAGGACGTGTTCTTGGGCAAAAACGCCATGACCAGCGAGAACACCAAAGGAGTCGCGAGCAGGGCGAGAATCAACGTTTCCATGGACTACCCCCTCAGCTCGGACAGGTCGCGCGCATCGAGCAAGTGGGAGTCGTCCCAAATGCGACGCACGACGATGGACATGATGATGACGGCAAAGATGGCGTCGGTGGCGATGCCGATCTCGATGATCTCGGGAGCGGTGGGGGCCAAAAGCGCGAGCGTCACATGGCTGCCGTTTTCCATAAGGCAGTATCCAAAGATCTGCTTCATGATGTTGCGCTGCGAGATGATGCAGGTGAGGCCCACAAAGAAGTGAGCGAAGCTAATGGCGAGCGCAGGCGTTGCGACCTCGGCCGTGGGCAGGCTGATCTGCGTCACGACGGCAAAGCAGATCGCGACCTCCACGGCGATGATGCAGATGGCCCACGCGGGCTTAAGGCCGGCCTTGAGCGATGCGTCGCTCGGCTCGCCCATCTTCTTATATGCGCGGTTGAGGATATAAGGGACCAGGACGACCTTGGTGATAAAGGCAGATCCGGCCCACATAAGCAGCTCCTGCGCACCGGTGGTGGCACCGAGCGTGGCGAGCAGCCCCACGAGCACCAGCGACTGCACCGCATACCAACGGATGGCGTGCTTGATGTTCTTGGAGACGACCACCATGGTGGACGTGACGATCAGAAGGCCGCCAAGGATGTTGACGATCGAATAACCCATGTCGTTCTACCTCCTAACCGATCCAGCTGGCCGAAAGCGGACCGCTGACGATGACCATGATGATGAGCACGATGAACACGAACGCCATCGCGCGGGGAAGCGGGGCTCCCGCAGCGACCTCTTCGCTCGGCTCGCCGGGCAGGCAATAGCCCATCCACTTAAGGAACCAGGCGAAGGTGGCGACGGTTTCGGCGACCATGATGCACACGAGCACCAGGATCGCGACATTGCCGGCACCCACGGAAAAGCCGCCGGCGATGATCTGAAACTTCGAGAAGAACGTGTTCATGGGCGGCACGCCGGCAATGGCGAGTGCCGCGACACCAAAGCCCACGCCCGAGATCGGGTACTTCTTCACGATGCCGCGAAGCTTGGGCAGCATACGCGTGCCGAGCGTAAAGGAGAACGAACCGGCGATCAGGAAGAACAGCGTCTTGGCGAAGGCGTGGTTAAAGATGTGGCACACGGCGCCATCAAAGGCCAGCTGGCTGCCAAAGACCGAAAGGCCCAGACCAAAGAACACATAGGAGAGCTGGGCGATCGTGGAGAAGGCCAGCAGGCGCTTCATGTCCTTTTGCGGCAGGTACATAAGGAAACCAAAGAGCATGGTGACCATGGCGTCGATAATGGCGACCCAGCCCACGATCTCGGGAATCTCGCCGGCAGAGACGAGCGCACGCGCGAACACGCACACGCCGACCTTAACCATCGAGGCGCCATGCAGGTAGGCCGAAACAGGCGTCGGCGCCTCCATGGCCGAAGGCAGCCACATGTACATGGGAACCTGTGCGGACTTGGCCCAGGCCGCAAACAGCACGAGCAAAAGGACGATAGCCTTGAGCTTGGCGTCGAGGCCGGCAATCGCGGTAATGGCGAAGGTGCCGGTGTGGGCAAACACGATGGCGGCGCCCAGATACAGGCCGAGCGCACCGATATGCGTAATGATCAGGGCCTTCATGCCGGCCTTCTTGGCCGTAGGCGACATGTAGTAGCTAATGAGGCCCCAAGAGCACGCACCCGTGATCTCAAAGAACACGAGCTGGCCCAAAAGGGTCGAGCTGTACACGAGACCGGCCATGGCACCGATGAAGGTCGCGAGGTACGCGTAGAAGCGACGACGCGGTGCGTCGGGGTGCTCACGGTTATTCTCGCTCATATAGGGAATCGAATAGATCACGACAAGCAGGCCGATACCCACAAAGGCGGGCGCGAGCAGCGTGCTCATGCGATCGAAGGTGAATCCCATGACGAGGGTCTGCCCAAACGAGATCAGGGGGACCTGCGTGTCGGGCATGCCGGCGCCGGCGAAATTCGCGGCGAGGGCGATGGTGCAGGCCGTCGAGACGGCGGCACCCAAAACGCTGAACCACTTGGCGTACGGACGGGGGAACAGGGCGACGAGCACCGAGGCCACCATCGGGGCCGCGATAGCGACCAAGCCGAGAAGGGACAGACTGACTGCAAATGACATTGTTTCTCCCTTCTCCTACACGCCGACGACCACGAAGACAAACGCCAGAACGGCGATGCCCACGACGGCCCAGGTCTGATTGCCAAGTACCTTAAAGCGCGAACGCGAGCAGGAGTTCTCGATCACGCCGCACACGACAAAGTCGACCAGGCACTTAACAAGGAAGATGACCGCGCCCAGAACAGCGGCGGCACCCACGGTCGCGGGCTCGCCCCAGGGGACGAAGATCGCGCAGAACCAGGCGACGACCAGGACCTGCTTCATGGACATGGCGAGCTTGGCCATGGCGAGCGACGGGCCGGAAAGCTCGGCGAGCGGACCTTCCTGAAGCTCCTGCTCGGCCTCGGCCTGGTCAAACGGCAGCTTGCCGAGTTCCATGTAGCAGGCGATCGCAAAGGCGATGCCGGCGAGGATCACGGCGACCGGCGCGTCGACGGCGCCCGCCATGATGTGCTGACCCATGGTGGCGATGTCGGTGGAACCGCACACCAGGGCGGCGGCAAACAGCGCAAGCAGCATGGACGGCTCGATGAGCACGCTCATGAGCAGCTCGCGAACGCCACCGATACCGGCGTAGGCGTTGGACGAATCCACACCGCAGAGGGCGAAGAAGAAGCGTGCGAGCGCCAGGCTGTACATGATGGTGATGGCGTCACCAAAGACCGGGATGGGGCTTTGCGCCGTAAAGAGCGGCAGGCCCATCGCGAGCATAAAGGCGACGGCGAAGAACAGCGGCGGCATGATGCGCAGCGCAAAGCTCGCATCCTCGCTCTGGGACTCGGGGCGCGCAAAGAGCTTGGCCAGGTCGCGGTAGTCCTGCATGATGCTGGGGCCGCGACGGTTGTGCATCTTGGCGCGAATCACGCGGCCGAGACCGGAGAAGAACGGCGCGACGGCCATGACGACCACGCCCTGCAGAACGGCAAGTACGATGTTGTTCATGCTCTCCCCTCCTTAACCCATTTGCACGGCGAGCACGAGGAACACCACGAGTGCCGCGACGATGTAGCAGATATAGATGCTGTAGTTGCCGCCCTCGAGCTTAGTCGCGAGGTCGGCGAGCTTCTCGACACCCTTATGCGGGGCATCGACGAGAACCTTGTCGGGTACGGGCTCCACAGCCTCGGCCACACCGGTGAGCTTCTGGAAGAAGTGTGCGACGGACCAGCAGACGGCCGTGCAGCGGTCGCGCAGCGTGTAGAGCGGCTGCATAAACCAGGACACCTCGGAGGCAAAGGTCGTGGCCACGACGGGCATATGCTCGTTGGGAGCATAGCCGCATGCCCACGGCTGGGACTTCTGCACCTTGCCGACGGTCTTGAGCTTGCGATAGCCGCAGGCAAGGCCGACGAGCACCACGAGCGCAATGGCGATCGCGGGCGTGGAGGTGGCAGCGCCGGAGTACTGGTTCATGAGCTCCATGCCCTCGGCGACAAACACGCCACCGTACGGATGCAGTACGGACGCGGCGACATCGACCAGCACGGGCGCGATCACGGGAGCGCCGATGCCCAGCACGACGCAGATGGCCGCGAGCAGGCCCTGTGCAAACACCATGGGGGCGGGAACCTCCTTGGCATTGGCCGCGGCCTCGGAGCGGGGCGCGGAGGCAAAGGAGACGCCATAGGCCTTGACGAAGCACGTGACAGCCAGCGCGCCGGTAATGGCAAGCGCGACGGCAGCGAACACGGCCACGATCATGACGGCCTTGTCGCCCTGCATGGCGGCGTTAAAGAGCGACTGGTAGGTAAACCACTCGGACACAAAGCCGTTGAAGGGCGGGATGGCCGAGATGGCAAGCGCGCCAATAAGGAAGCAGATGGCCGTTGCCGGCATACGACGGAACAGACCGCCCATCTTCTCCATATTGCGCGTACCCGTGGAGTACAGCAGCGCACCGGCGCCCAAGAACAGCTCGCCCTTAAACATCGCGTGGTTAAACGTGTGGTAGAGGGCGGCCATCAGAGCCAGGACGGCGATGCCGACCGAGTTGAGCGCCATGGCGGCCATGGAGGCGCCGACGCCGAGCAGAATGATGCCGATGTTCTCGACGGAGTGATAGGCCAGCAGGCGCTTGATGTCATGCTCCTGCAGTGCGAAGGCCACGCCGAGAACCGACGAGATCGCACCGAAGACCATGACCATAAGGCCCCACCAGACCTGAACGCCCGAGGCGGAGAGCAGGTCGAGACCCACCTTGAGGATGCCGAAGATACCAATCTTGATCATGCCGCCGGACATGAGGGCACTCACGTTGGACGGCGCCTCGGGATGTGCCTTGGGCAGCCAGCCGTGCAGCGGGATGATACCGGCCTTGGCACCAAAGCCAAAGAAGGCGAGCACGAAGCACACGGATGCGACCGCGGGGCTAAACTGCGTAGCGCGGAAATCCGCAAAGGCAAACGAACCACCGGCGAAGTTGGTCATGGTGAGGAAGCTCGCCATGATGAGCACAAAGCCCACGTGCGCGATTACAAAGTAGAGCCAACCGCCATGGATGGAGTTCTCATTCTCCTCGATCACGACCAGGAAGTACGAGGTCAGCGACATGAGCTCAAAGGCGACCAGGAACCAAAACACGTTGTCAGCAGTGATGACGAGCATCATGGACGCCACGAAGGTGTTAAAGAAGAAGCCAGCGCGGCCCCTTTTGCCCGGGTACTCATCAAAGTAGTTGAGACCGTAGATCGAACCGGCAAACGCGAGCACCGAGATGAGCGCCACGAACAGGCCGGACAGCTGATTGAGCAGCAGCTGGAAATGGGCAAACGGGAAGAACACGATGGTGTCGACCGACGTGACATCGCCCAGCATGGCCTGGATACCGGCCACAAACGAAAGCACCGCAGCGACGGCGCCGATAAGGCAGCCGGCGGTCTTGGCGGCATTATCGGCCTTGATCAGCAGAACCGAGGCGAGCGCACCGATGCACGAGACGGCAAGCGATGCGATAAACAGCGTCATGCTATCCATTGTTTACGCTCCCTTCTGCTTTCTCGGACAGGCCCTGGGCCACGGCGGTAACGTCGACAGTCGGGCCGTTTTCGATCGAGCGCAGGCGCTTGGCCTCGTCGAGCTCGCGATCGGCCGCGCCGCCCATGACGGTCAGCGCCTTGGTGGGGCACGCCGCCACGCAATGCGGGCCGTCCGGATCGAAGGCGCACAGGTCGCACTTGACAGCGCAGGTGTACTGGCCAGGAGCCCACGTAAGCAGGCTGCTCAGGGACTTAGGATACGAAGGCGTCGGGTCGCACATGCCTGCGACACCGGCGATAGACGTGCCATCGGGATGGATGGCTCCAAAGGGGCACGCGATGGCGCACAGCCTGCACCCGACGCACTCCTGCTCCTTGACGTGGATGCGGTCGCCATCGTGCTCGATGGCATTCACCGGGCAAACCTCGGCGCAGGGGGCACCCTCGCAATGGTGGCAGGCAAGGGCGGCCGAAATACCGCCGGTCTTCACGAGCGCCAGGCGCGGCGTATCCTGAAGACCCTGCATCCGGTGGGCGTCGGCACAGGCGGACTGGCATGTTCCGCAGCCGATGCACCTCTCCGGGTTGATGTCGATGAAGCGGTTCATCCCCACTTCCTTTCAAAATAACGGGCCGGGCTCCCGAACGTACGGGACGCCCGGCCCAAAAAGCCAACGAGAACGGGACTACACGATTTGATTCACGTGCGTCTCGTCGTCGAACTTGGCGGCGCCGGGCTCAACGTCCTGGGGAGCGGCGGCGTCAACCAGAGCCTGCTTGAGCTCGGTGTACTGACGCTCGACTTCGCCCTCGGCCCAAACCTGGTCGGCAATGGCGTCGACCTGGCAGGCAGAGAACTTGTCCTCGGGCGTATGCGAGACCGGGTCGACCTTGTGCATGGTCAGCTCGTTGCACTTGCCGATCCACCACTGGTAGGTCATATAGACCGTGCCCTTGTTGATACGGTCGCTCACGTCGGCGCGGCTGTATACCTGGCCGCGGCGGCTGTGAATCGAGACGATGTCGCCGTTCTTGATGCCGCGCGCCTGGGCGTCCGCGGGATTCATGCGGACAAAGCCGGGCTCGTCGGCAAGCAGCGCCAGCGTCTTGCAGTTGCCGGTCATCGAGCGGCAGCTGTAGTGGCCGACCTCGCGGACGGTGCACAGGATGAGTGGGTACTCATCGTCGGGAAGCTCGGAGGGCGCCTCCCAGTCGTGCGCCATCAGGTTGGCGCGGCCGTCCTTGGTGGTGAACTTGCCACCAGCGAACATGTCGGCCGTACCGTGGTCGTTCACATCGGTGCTCTTGACGGGCCACTGAGCGTAACCGCCCTCGGGAGCCATCTTCTCGTAGGTTGCGCCCACAAAGTTGGGGCACAGGCTAATGCACTCGTTCCAGATCTGCTCGGTGTTGTCGTAGTGCATGGGGTAGCCCATGCGCGTGGACAGGTCCGCGAAGATCTCCCAGTCGTGGCGGCACTCGCCCTTGGGCGGAACGGCCGCGTCAAAGTGCTGGAAGCTACGGTCGGATGCGGTAAAGACACCCTCGTGCTCGCCCCAAGAGGTGGCAGGCAGGATGACGTCGGCGAGCATGGTCGTCTGCGTCATAAAGATGTCCTGGCAAATGAACAGATCCAGCTCGGAGAGCGTCTTGCGCATACCGGCCGAATCGGGCTCGGTCTGTACCGGGTCCTCGCCGTAGTTGTAGAAGCAGTGCACCTTGCCCTCGTCGACCAGGTGGCCCAGGTCGGTGAGCTTATAGCCCTCCTCGAGCGGGAGCTTTTCCTCGGGCACGCCCCAAGCCTTGGCAAACTTGGCACGCACAGCCGGGTCGGTGACCTTCTGGTAGCCAGGGTACAGGTTGGGCAGCATGCCCATATCGCAGGAGCCCTGGACGTTATTCTGACCGCGCACGGGCGCGAGGCCGGAATTGGGTTTGCCGATCTGGCCGGCAACGCAGGCGATGGAGGCGATGGTGTGCACCGTCTTCAGGTTCTGCTTCTGCTGGCATACGCCCATGCCCCAGCCAATGATGGCAGAAGGCTTCGCCGTGGCGTACATCTCGGCAGCTTGGTGGATCAGCGCGGGATCGACACCCGTGATGTCCTGTACGGATTCGGGAGTGTAGTTCTTGATGGTCTCCCACCACTCGTCAAAGCCGTTCGTGTGCTCGGCGACGAATTCCTTGTCGTAGAGGCCATCGTTGACCAGACAGTTGGCAAAGGCGTTGAGGAACGCAACATTGCAACCGTTCTTGATCGGAAGGTAGAGATCGGCGATACGCGCGGTTTCGATATGGCGCGGGTCGGCGACGATGATCTTGCAACCCTTTTCTTTGGCTCGCACGATACGCCTTGCGACGATGGGGTGCGAATCGGCAGGGTTATAGCCGAAGAGGAAAATGCAGCCCGCATCCTCCATACCGGGGATGGAGCATGACATGCAACCTGAACCAACCGTGTCCATCAGACCGAGGACAGTAGGGCCGTGTCAAGTACGAGCGCAGTTGTCTACGCTGTGGGTGCCGATGCACGCACGCGTAAACTTCTGCATGACGTAGTTCGCCTCATTGCCGCCGCCTCGCGAAGAGCCGGTGGTCATGACAGCGTTAGGACCATATTCGTCAATTATGGCCTGCATCTTAGATGCGGTGAAATCCAGTGCCTCGTCCCAGCTTACGCGCTCAAGATCCGCGCCCTTGGTGCGGCGGATCATCGGGTGCAGTACGCGAGGAGTCAAGATCTTGGTGTCGTTGATGAAGTCGTAGCCGCTCATGCCCTTAAGGCACAGCTCGCCCTGATTGGTGATGCCGTTGAGCGGTTCGGTACCCACGACCTGGCCGTTTTGGACCAAGAGGTTAAACTGGCAACCGGCACCGCAGTACGGGCAGATCACTTTATGCTTCTCCATGACACCCTCCTTCCTTTCTCTGCTACCGATTAATCGGTACGTATTTGACAATCGTCGGGCCTGTATGGCCGCCCGCCTACGCCTCGTTTTCGATGGTGGCGCGGGCACGCTCGGCGGTCAGTTCCGCCAGGCGCTCCTCGTCTACCAGGGTGAGGCCCTTAGTCGGGCACGCCTCGGCACACGCCGGACCGCCGGGACGGTCCACGCACAGGTCGCACTTGAGCACGAAGCTCTTAGTCTGCGAACCCACGCGCACGTCGCCCATCAAGACGGGGACCTGCGTGGTCGCCACGCTCACGGCGCCAAAGGGGCAGGCCATGACGCAGCTCTTGCAGCCGATGCAGTTGTCCTCGTTGACGCCGATGCGATGGTTCTTTGGATCAAAGAACAAGGCACCCGTGGGGCAGGCCTTAGCGCACGGGGCATCCTCGCAGTGATGGCAAGCCACCGGTGCGGAGATCTCGTACGTACGCGTCACGCGCAGACGCGGCGCGGCAATGTTGCCGGGGATGTCGTGTGCCTCGATACACGCTGCCATGCAGGTTTGACACCCAATGCAGCGCGAGGAATCGGCTACGACTCGTTTATTGCCCATGTTGTTCACTCCCTCCTGAATCCCATGCCGGAGAGACCCTGTCGACGTTGCCCCGGACCGCCCGTGGTCCGGCATCGGCGTATCGAGAGCATGCGGCGAAACAGGCACTCGGTAGAATATCTCCAACGGTATACAGGTTAAATATACGCAGTTGCAGGGGGTAAACTTGAGCATAGGCCCTGCATTACGAGTGTATTGCAGGGGTTTGGGCTGGTTAGGATTATTCTCAATAGGATATAAAAGCGAGTGTATTACACGCGTACGTCCGAGAGAGATTTTGCGCCATTTCTGAAGGATGTAGTACGTTTGTAATATCGTTTACACTCAATTACTCGAGTGCAATAAAGTAGTTGTTATAAAATTGGCAATTACTAGCCGAAGCTGTATTTGACTATTCATATTGCACGCTCATTAAGGGAGGCCAGTGATGTCATCGACTCAAAAACGAGCCATCCTGCAGGTGCGCATTCGCGAGGAAGACAAGCAGCATGCCGAGCGTCTCTACGACGCCATGGGCACATCGCTCGCCGAGGCTGTCCGTCTATTTGTCGCGCAGAGCATTTTGATGCGCAAGCTCCCCTTTCAGCCGGTCGCCGTGCGCTCAAAGGACGGCACCGCCGCCTATGGATCGCTCAAAGCATATGGGGACCCCAATCGCCGCTCCAAGGAGCGCAATGCCTGGATTGAATACCTTGCTACAGAAAGCGACGATTCGATTTTGGGTCCCGAGGAAGTAGATATCCATGAGTAGCACCATCATCGACGAGACCGTCATCCTGCGCTATCTGCTCGACGACGACGAGGTCCTGTCGCCGCGCGCCGCCAAGGTCATCGCCACGCGCACCGCTCGTGTCTACCCCGAGATCATCACGCGCGTCGTGGTCACGCTGCGCGACGTCTATAAGGTTCCACGCGTTGAGATTGCTGCGGCCATGAAAAGGCTGATCGATGACGTCATGGTCGACGAGCCCACCGTTGTCGCCCTTGCCGTCAAACTCTTTGGCAAGACCCATATGGACTTTACCGACTGCCTCCTCGCAGCCCGAACAGCCATCTACAACGATGATGTCGTGAGCTTTGGCAAGCCCATCATCCAAGGCATGATCGATTACCGCCGCAAGCGCCAAACCGCAGCCGACGCCCGCGACCGCGCCGCCGAAGCCCGCAGCCACGGCACCGACGCCACCATCGACAAGCTCCGCCACCACGGTCGCCACTAACCCCATCCCCTCCTAAGTTGCGGTGAAATACGGACTGATTTATGCCTTTAAAGGCCTCAACAGTCCGTATTTCACCGCAACTTATTGAAGGTGGACCGCGAACGATTTCGCTATCGGGATTCGGCGTAGGGTTTTGTTGTCGGAATGCCGTAACCGCGCATCATGGCACCGAACGATTCTACGTCGTAGGTGTCCGAGAGTTTGAAATGAATGACGTTGTGGCCCATGGCGCGAAGGTTCGCGTCGCGCATGAGGGCCGCTCGATACGTTTTTGCCGCCGCCCGCTCTGGATCATTTTGAGCCTCGTCTTCAAACTTGCCTAGCCCATGCAGCTCTGCCAGCGTCCATGAGCCGTCTGGCATCTGCCAGCCATAATCTGCTAGATAATAGCCAACGTTTCCCGGTCGCGTTATCTCAACTTGAAGCTCGGGCGCGGCAACCCCAGCGAGAATCATCGCTGCTCTCGCCTCAGACTCGCCGCCATTGTCTGACCTGCCGTCCATAAACTCAAAAACGTCAAAAGCACGCGCGATGCCATGTAACCCTCGACAATTTGCCTGCGCATATGCTCGCAGCTCTTCGCGTTCGACATCGTACTCACGGGCCAAGCCATCGACATAGCCCAGCGCATAGCGAAAGGCGCTCGTTCGAGCGATATCAACAACCGTTCGACACGGATCCGTCAGTGTAAACAGACCTAGCCCCCACACTTCGCCCGCCCGCCAGCGCTTGTATTCAACGAACTCGTACGTATCACGCCTTGTAGACCGTGGCAGCAGTACTTGCACTTTATCCAGAAGCGTATACGCCGAGCCGATGCCGTAGAGCAGCGCTGCTGTCGATCCGCAAAACACAGCATCCGGTTCAACGACCGCAATAGCGGATGCCAGCTGAAAGATGCGATCTTCAACCCCAAGATTATTCCAATAGACCGGATCCGCATACACGTGGTTGTAAAGACGAAGCATGAGCTCTTCCTGCATAAGCTCACGCGCACGGCGTTCATCCCAAGGATCAATTGTTATAAGCAGCTGTCCATCTTGATGAATTCCAACGGCCGAGAATAGCATCCTTGCATATGACTGCGGAAAATGTTTGCCTTTATCGAGCATGGCCAACCCCATAACCATCATGGCGGAGAGAATACCATTACGCTATCGCATGCTTCCGTCCGCAGGCCTTGCCAAAAGCTGACCAAAAGCTTGACGCCGCAGGTCAAAGCTTCAAAAAATATTTCCACTCTCGGTAGACGGTCGCTACGACCCTCCCAACGGCATCAAAATCCAACCTTACAAATCGTTGCGGTGAAATACGGACTACATGGGCCATAAAAGCCGAAAAACAGTCCGTAATTCACCGCAACTTAGGAGGGGATGTGGGGTCCCGGCATGCATATGAAAACAGCTCTGGTCCCAAAAGGAGCCAGAGCCGTTCGTCTATCTAATGGAGCGGGCGACGGGAATCGAACCCGCGTCATCAGCTTGGAAGGCTGGGGTTCTACCATTGAACTACGCCCGCAAGATATGGTCGGGACGACAGGATTTGAACCTGCGACATCCTGCTCCCAAAGCAGGCGCGCTACCAAACTGCGCCACGTCCCGAAGGTGTTGAGCAGCTAAGGTCTAAACCTTGCGTGTCCCAAAGCGAAGGAAATTATAGGGGAGACTCCCCGCCTGTGCAAGCATTGATGCCTTAGCTCCTCGAATGTGCAACAAAACGACTATGGAGCAGACCGATCACAAATGCCACCACGGCAACCGGCGCCCACGCGGCACCGATATCTGCCAGCGGCAACGCATCGAACGGCAGCCACGCGCCAGCAAAGAACGCGTCGCGAACCGAGGTGATCACACTCTGCACGGCAACCACACCGCCAACCCAGACCCACACCTGCGGATGCGCGTCGCAAAAGCCGTGCACCAGGCCCATCAGTACCAGCACGATGGCAACGGGATACAAGGCGTTGAGCATAGGCACCGAGAACATGAGGATCACGTCGAGACCCACGTTGGAGAGCACGCACGAAAACGCTGCGAACACAAAGGCGAGAACCGCAAAGGGACGGCGCATGGCCTCCTCGGAGGCCTCCGCTCCCCCTTTAACCACATACGTCTCGCAGAAGTAACGCGAGCAGCAGCTGATGAGGCCGATGCACACGTTCATGCAGGCAAGGAAGAAGATGGCGAAGACCACGACCGTGCCGGCAAGCCCAAAATGCATGGAGGCCGAACGGGCGAGGATGGCGGCGCCGTTGGTAGCGTCGGGCATCACGGTGCCGAGCTGCATACCGGCAAGACCCAAGCCGCAGTAGATGATAGCCATGAGCACGCCGGCGATCACACCGGAACGCGAAATCTCAAAGGCCACGCGCTTGTCATCGGTAACACCCAGCTCGTGGATGGTCTCGGCGATGATGATGCCAAAGGCGAGCGACGCGAGCAGGTCCATGGTCTGATAGCCAGTCAGAAAGCCCTGCACGGCAGCACCGGCATCGTAAGGGGCCTGCGGCGCGGCAGCCGGTCCCAGCGGCGAGATCACGGCAGCACCCACGACCAGCACGATGAGCGCAATGAGCGCAGGGCCCGTAATGCGGCCGAGCACACGCGTGATGACGCCTGGACGCAGCGTGAGCGCAAACGCGACGACGAAGAACCCGATGGCAAACACCAGACGTGCCGTGCCGAGCGAAACGCCCTCGGGTAGCAGCGGCACCAGCATTTCGAACGCCGTAGAGCTTGTGCGCGGAATGGCCAGGCACGGACCGATGGCCAGGTAGACCGCCGCAACGAAGAATTCGCCAAACTTAGGATGCACACGCCCGGCCAGCTCTCGGGCCGTGCCAGCGAGCGCGACGGCGATAAATCCCATAACGGGCAGACCGATAGCGGCAATCAAAAAGCCGATCATGGCAACCGGCGTGGCAGAACCTGCCTGCAGCGCCAGCAGCGGCGGAATAATGAGATTACCGGCGCCAAAGAGCATCGAGAACAGCGCAATGCCGACGGTAACGACATGGTCGGAACGCAGACCGCGCGGGGCGGATGAAGCCATAGGCACACCTTTCGGGTCGAAACAAAAACGGGACGGGCAAAATACCCGTCCCGCAAGTATAAACGGTCCAGCAGCTTTAGCAGGCTAAATTGCGCAGAGCATCGATAGCCGTGTCGACTTCTTCGGTCGTGTTGAAATACCCAAACGAGAAGCGGACGACACCCTGGCGCTCGGTCCCCAGCGCACGGTGCATGAGCGGAGCGCAATGGGCACCGGGGCGCGTCGCAATCCCCCACCCCTGCATGAGCGCGTCCGAAATCTCGGCCGAATCGATATTGCCCACGTTGAGCGAGACGATCGCCGAGCGTGCTGACTGGTCGAAGGCACCGTAGAGTTTGATTTCCGGAATCTCACGAACACCGGCGAGAAAGCGATCGGCCAGGGCGCGTTCGTGAGTCGCAATCGCTTCAACTCCACCCTGTGCCTCGATAAAATCAAGGCCTGCGGAAAGGCCCGCTATGCCGTGACCGTTGAGCGTGCCCGCCTCGAGCCGCGTGGGCCACTCCATGGGCTGCAACGCATCGAAGCTGTGCACGCCCGTGCCGCCCATGGCCCAGGGCGCCACGTCGACGCCCTCCGCCACGGCCAGGCCGCCGGTGCCCTGCGGGCCCATGAGCCCCTTGTGGCCGGTAAAGCACACCACGTCGAGCCCCATGGCCTGCATATCGATATGCGCCGTACCGGCAGACTGCGAGGCATCGACGATCACAAGCGCACCCGCGGCATGTGCCAAGGCCGCCACGCGCGCAATGTCGACCGCGTTGCCGGTCACATTAGAGGCATGCGTCACCACCACGGCACGCGTACCGGGCGTGACCAGCCGCTCGAGCTCGTCACAGTCGAGCACGCCGTTCGCGTCACAGCCCGCATGCTCAACGGTCACACCCCGCTCCGCTGCCAGGCGGTTGAGCGGACGCAGCACGGAGTTGTGCTCGAGCACCGTCGTGACCACGCGGTCGCCGGGGCGCACCACGCCACAGATGGCGGTGTTGAGCGCCGCCGTAGAGTTGGGCGTAAAGCACACATGGTCCGCCCTCGGGCAACCTAAAAGGCGCGCGAACTTGGCACGGCAACCGTGAATCGTACGAGCGGCATCGAGGGCACCCGACGTGGCGCCGCGCCCGGCATTGCCGAGCGAGCACATCGCCTGCGTCACGGCATCGATGACCGTCTGCGGCTTGTGCATGGTCGTCGCCGCGTTATCCAGGTAGATCATCGCACGACCTCCCACATATCAATCACGGCATAGCCCTCGGCGGGAATGCCCGCCGCGGCAAGCTCGCCGCGCAGCAAGTCCTCATCCGAAGGTAGCGCCTTCCACGCCAGACCGCAGCCGGCAGCGACCTCCCCGGGCACGGGAATCGTTCGCCCGGGAAGGCCGCGCTCGATGCACAGGGACTCGCAACCCATGGCGGCCGCCGTGGTGGGAAACGTAATGACAAGCGCCGGGCGCTTCTCCCTCATGGCAACTCCAACCAATACGCTACGGGCGCACGACGCGCACGGCCTGCTCCATCTTCTCCACGATCACATACATGTTCGTGACCTCGCCCACGGCAAGCTGGTCCTTAATGCCATAGTGGTCGAGGCAGGTGCCACAGGTGAGGATTTCGACGCCCTGCTCAGCCAGCCCCTTCAGGTCGTCGAGTACCGGCGAGCCCTCGACGGTGAGCTTGGCTCCGCCGTTGTAGAACAGCATGGTCGCGGGCAGCTCCTCCTGCTGCGTCACTGCAAAGATGAAGGCCTTCATGAGCTTGTGGCCCAGCTCGTCGTCGCCACGGCCCATGCAGTCGGTGTAGACGGAAATGACGAGCCTGCCCTTGCCGGCGCTGGCATCACAGAAGGCAGCGCCATCCTGCTCGGGATCGGCCATGGCAACGGCGCAGGAGGTCGCCACGGTCACGTGCCACTCGGCGTCAGAAACCTTCTCGACCGAGGCCGTGCAGCCTTTCTCCTGCGCCATCTTGGAGATGTTCTTGACGGCGGTCTCGTTGTCGACCGAGGTCACGACGGCGCCCTCGCCATCGAGCTGCTTCAGAGCTTTGAGCGTCTTGACGACGGGCAGCGGGCAGGCATCGCCCATGGCATTGACTTCAATCTTGGTAGACATAGCAAATTCCTTTCGAAAGAGCCGTTCTAGAGAACGGCAAACAGTTACATAAACGTGCGGGCTAGCGAACAACGCGGACGGCAGGACCGCCCGGCTCCGCCTCGCACACGCGCCCGACAACGGCCGCGATGCGCCCCTCGGCATGCAGGCGACGCGCAAGCCCATCCACATCGGCAGCAGGCGCCGCGATGAGCAAACCGCCCGAGGTCTGCGGATCGTACAGCGCATCCAACCTGCCCGGCTCCAGGTCCTCGTCGGCAGCCACGCGCGGGCCAAAGAAGTCCTGGTTGCGGTAGGCACCGGCAGGAATAATGCCCAGACGCGCCATATCGAGCACCTGGTCAAAGAGCGGCACCGCCCCCGACGCAAGTTCAATCTGCACGCCCGAGCCCTCGGCCATCTCGCACGCATGCCCGATCAGGCCAAAGCCCGTGATGTCGGTGCAGCCGTGAAGCTCGAGTCCCTCGGCCAGGCGAATCGGGGCCTCGTTGAGGGTACACATCGAGTCAAACATGGCTGCGGCCTCGTCCTGCTCGATGAGCTCGCCCTTAATGGCCGTGGTGATAATGCCCGAGCCGATCGCCTTGGTCAGCAGCAGAACATCGCCCACGCGTGCGCCGCTGTTGGCGAGCATGTGGTCGAGTGGCACAAAACCGCTCACGGACAGACCGTACTTGGGCTCGTCGTCGTTGATGGTGTGGCCGCCCGCGATGGAGCAACCCGCCTCGACGCACTTATCGGCACCGCCCGCCAGAATCTGACCGGCAACCTCAACGCCCAGGCAACTGGGTATGCAAAGCAGGTTCATGGCATGGCTCGGCCGCCCGCCCATGGCGTAGATGTCCGACAGCGAGTTGGCCGCAGCGATCTGGCCAAACAGGAACGGGTCATCGACCATCGGTGGGAAGAAGTCGATGGACTGCACGAGCCCCAGGTTCTCCCCTACGCGGAAGACGCTCGCATCGTCGGAGGTATCGAACCCCACGAGCAAGTTGTCGTTATGCACATTGGGTAAGTCGCCCAGGACCTGGGCGAGGGCTCCGGGAGCCAACTTAGCGGCTCAACCGCTCGCGGCCGTCATGGACGTGAGCCTCATGGTGTCCTTAGCCATACGAACCCCCTTCCAACAAATCAACGACTTTAAGTATACGCGCCAGGCACGCTTCCCAAGAGACCGCCGACGGCTCGAACGTCGAAGGCGGAGCCGCAAGCGCCTGCGCGATAGCATCTGCCAGTGCGCGCTCAAACAACGGAAGGTCGGCCGCCACGGGCGTGTCGACATCCGTCATACGCGGCGACGCCACCCACGTCACGGGAGCACCGGGAAGCATCGCCTCCATCCAGGGACGAACGCCGGGCAAATCGGTCGCCACAACTTTGCAGCCGCACGCGAGGGCCTCGATCGTCACGAGCGGCAGACCCTCGTAAAACGAAGGCAGCACAAAGACGTCGGAACTGCGGTAAGCACGCACGAGCCCATCGCTATCCAGGCGCCCCGCCAGCGTCACCGGCACATCCGAGGCCGCGGTCAAGCGCTCAATACGCGCGTACTCGGCATCGTCCCCGCGGCCGCCCACAAGTACCAAGCCAGATGGGCAGACGTCATCGTCAATCGGCAATGACACGGCTCGAACCAGCGACTCGACGCCCTTTTTAAAGCAAATCTTACCCACGTACACAAGCGATCCCGGCTGCCTCGCCACGCTTGCATCACGGCAGAAGACGCGATGGTCGTAGCCCGTCCCAATCACGTGGATGCGATCGACATCGACGCCGCACACCAGGCCAATCTGCTCAGCCTGCTCAGCATGGAGCGCAAAGACGGCATCGAGCCGACGAACCGCGCTTACGATGCGATCGCGCTCGAGCGCATGCGAACGCAGCTGGCGCAGGTCGGTCGAATGGCATACGGCAACAACCGGCACGCCCCGGACGCGCTCGCGCGCCAATGCGGTCACCAGATACAGGTGATGGCAGAGCACCAGATCGGGCCGAAACTCAGCCACCGCCCGATCGATTGCAGCAGCAAATGCCCGCTCAAATGCCTTGAGCATCGAAGGCGTCAGGTCACGGTAGCGTGTGGAGGGATAGGGCATGACATCGGACATACCGCAGATGGGAAACGGCAGCTCGGGCGACTCGAACGGTACGGCAAACACGGCAGCACGCCGGTCCAGCTCGCCTTGGGTATCACCCGGTGCCGCGCCGCAAAGCACGGCGGCGCGATGCCCCGTCTCGATCTGCTCGCGCACGAGCGCGGCAAGGTAGGTGCCGCTGCCAGTGCTATCTGGTTTTTGTGCCGAGATATTGAGGATGCGCATGTCGCGGTACACCCCTAGGCCAAGGCGGCGGCGCGGACAGCCGCGCCGATCGCTCCGGCAAAGCGAGCCTGGGGCGAGGTGGTCACCGGCGACCCCAGCAGCTCGCCCAACCGCTCCACCACGAAGGCGTTCTCGCACAGGCCACCGGTCAGGTAGTACGGGGCGCCCGCGGCCTGCCCGGCCATGGTCGCCACGCGCGAGACCACGCTGTCGATCACGCCACGCGCAATGTTCTCGCGCGGCTCGCCGCGGCCGATCAGGCTGATGACCTCGCTTTCGGCAAACACCGTGCACATGCTGCTGATCTTGGTGGGCTCGCCGGAACGCGCCAGGTCGGCCATCTGCTGCTGGGTAATGCCCAGGCGGTCGGCCATGATCTCCAGAAAGCGCCCCGTGCCTGCGGCGCACTTGTCGTTCATGGCGAACTTGGCCACGCGGCCGCCCTTGAGTTGGATGACCTTGGTATCCTGACCGCCCACGTCGATCACCGTGCCGTGATCGCCAAACAGGCGCACGGCACCGGTGCCGTGGCAGGTGATCTCGGTCACTACCTTGTTGGCATAGGGCACCGCGACACGGCCGTAGCCAGTCGCGACCACGCGAACATCGTCGCCCGTCACGTCATAGCCGGCTGCGGCGAGTTCACCGCGTAGGCGCTCGGCCGCATCGACCGACGAATACCCCGTCGGCATGACGCAGGTCCACGCAATGGCGTTGTCCGTCTCCACCACCGCAGCCTTCGCGGCCGTCGAGCCTATGTCGATACCAATGCCAACCACGGCATCCTCCTTCTATGCGGCAAAGCAGCTATCCCTTTGCCGCATTTGTCCTACAGGGTCTCGATAAAGGCAGCAATGCGCGTCTCGATCTGGCCCATGTCTCCGTTGCTGTAGTCGGTCTCAATCTTCATATACGGAATACCCGCACCCTCGACAGCCTCCTGCATGCGCGCACTCTCCACGTTAAAGGTGTGGCACGCCTGGAGTACGCTCTCCACTACGCCATCGACGTGATACTTCTCGCACATGGCCAGCGTGTTTTCCATACGACCGTCGTTGGGCGTCATGACCGAGCAGTTGATGTCCAGGTAGCGGTCGGCGATGGCGCGCAGGATATCGGGAGCCTCCGGGTCGATCATCATGGCCGCCGTGCGCTCGCCCGAGCAGTCGTCCATGCACACGACCACGCCGCCGTTGGACTCGATGGTGCGGCCGATCTTGTTGATCACGCCGCCCACCGGGCAGCCGGTGATCAGAATGCGCTTGGCATCCGCCGCAACCGGGCGCTCGCCCGCGTCGTAGGCCTCGCGCAGCTTGGCGACCTTTTGCTCCAGCTGCTGCGTATAGGCCTCGATATCGAAGTTGAACGTACCGGCGAACATGGTGCTCATCAGGTCGACGCCGCTCATGGCAGCCGGCTGGTTGGCCTGCAGCGCAAACATCTCGAGCTGGGCCGCACGCAGACGGTTGCGACGACGGACGGCAGCGCGCAGGTCATCGTCGGCAATCGTGATGCCGTAGAAGCCCTCGAGCTCCTCCTTGAGCAGGCGGCACTCCTCGTACCAGCGTTTACGCTCGTAGGCGCGATCGCGACCCTGCGGAAGATGCAGAATGTGCGTGCGCTTGAGCTCGTTGAGCAGTTCGTACATCTTCTTCTTGCCGTCGCAGGTGGTCTCGCCGATGATCATGTCGCTAAAGTACGTAAACGGGCACTTTTGCGAATAGGCAAAACCATACGTAGACTTGATGAGCGGGCACAGGTTTGCCGGCAGCACCTTCTCGGCCTCGGGAATCACCTCATCGGACGTACCGCACAGAGCCACGCTCGAGGCGCCCGCGGCATCGATAATCTCGAGCGGCGTATAGCTGCACAAAAAGCCGACCAGGCGATTACCCGCCTGCTTATAATCCTTGACGCGAATAAACGCCGCCTTGCGTTGCTCGTTGAACTCCTCAAACGTGCGCGGCAACGGCTGTTCAATATTTTCCGACATATAACTCCTTAACAAACCTTTTAACCAACCAAGGAGACGGCTTTCCCAGGTGCCCGAGGTTGCCGTGAAAGAGGAGCGCCGCGTACTTCTGATACGCAAGCGACGGTTTGACGGCAAGATCGGGCACCTGGGAAAGCCACCGGGACGGATAGTCCTAAATGGTTTCCAAGAAAGCCTCGATCCTGGTTTGCAGTTGGCCTGCATCCTCGCCGGCGTAGTCGGTCGTGATGTGCATAAACGGAATGCCGACCTCCTCGGCGGCCTTCTCCACGGCAAACGACTCCATCTCGTAGAGCGTGCAGAACTGCAGGGCCACGTCGACAATGCCGTCGGCATGCAGATCCTTGGCCATCTGGACAATGTCCTTCATACGCTGGTCGTTGGGCGTAAAGACGGCACAGTTGATCTTAAAGTAGCGCTCGGCGATAGCATCGAGCATCTCGTCAACCGTCTCACCGGACTCATCGACCAAATCCTTGTAATAGCGCGAACCCGTGCAGGACTCCTCGCCCACCACAACGCCGCCGGCCTTCTCGATGAGGTTGAACAGCTTCCAGTTGGGCACGGCCATGGGCGTGCCGGTGTACAGGATGCGCTTGGTCCCCTTGGGCGCCACGCCCTCTCCGGCCTCGACACGCTGCTCACACTCGGCCGCCATATCGTTGATGGCTCCGGTCAGACGCGGCGTGTCGTCCATAAAGGCGGCCTGAACGGTCAGCAGGCTGTCGAGACCGCTAATGGGCGCTGGGTCGGCAGCGCGCGTGGCAGCGAGGCGCTGCAGGGCGCGACGCTTCTCATTGACGGCGCGGATGGCGGCCTTCAGACGCTCAGGCGTAATCGTGACGCCGCACTCTTCCTCAATCTTGGTGGCGAGCTTCTTGACCTCGGCCTTCCAGGTCACGAGCGTCGACTCGTCGTGCACGTTGGGAATATCCATGACGTACATGTTCTTTTGCGTGGCAAAAAACTCGTAGGCCTTCTTCTTGCCATCGCAGGTGTTCTCGCCTACCACCAAGTCACTCGACTCAATGTAGGGGCAGACCTCGCCCAGCTTAAAGCCGGCAAAGCTCTTGATGAGCGGACAAGTGTTGCGCGGCAAGTGCTCCTCGACCTTGTCGGTCGCCCAATCGGCACCCGAGCACAGACCCACGGGGATACCGTCGCAGGCGAGCACAATCTCCTCGGGCACGTAGACGCAGAAGCTGCCCACGATCTTGGTGGCCTCGCCGGTCTCCTTCTTGTCGAGCATCTCCTTAATACGGCCGCTGTGGATGTTGGTGGCGACAAAATCCAGGTAGGACGTGGACTTGGGGCGATTGTTCTGCGTCAGGAACATATCGCCGTACATCTGGCCCACGGCGCCCAGCAGCATATCGTGGTCGGCAAGATTCATGCCGAGGCTCTCCCACATCGAATGGAAATCAAATTCTTCAGCCATAACGGTTCCCCTCTCGAACCAAAAACGGATAACAGCGGTATCGATGCACGACGGACGGCGATTGCCCGACCGTGCTCAAACCCGGAATTTTGGGGAACCTGCTTTGCGGTCGATTATTTAGTTGTGCGTCGTCTCTCCCGGAGCCGTGAACATACCTGCTCATATGCGACTCCGAGCCATGTATAGGGCACGCGCGGCAATGCGGCGAATATATGTCGTCTGCGGCATGTGCGCACCCTCCTTAACCAGTCGAGGTCAACTATATCAACGGTCATCGCCCCTGCGAACACCGTTGACATTCGTACGACAGCCTCGTGTGCCGTCGTTTAATAAATAATTATCTTGATTGATAAGAGTTTGTCATCCTTCATTCGGCGAACGGCAAGACAAAGCCGCCGAGGCTTATATCCCCGACGGCATTACCCGGCGCTATCGACAAACCAAGTGGATCTTACTCGCATCGAAGTGCATGCGCAGGGTCTCGTCGGCCTGCGGCAGCCCGTCGGCAGCTACGTTCACTTTGTTGACCTTCCACTGCAGGCGCGTCGGCGCATCGACACGTGGCACGTCCAACAGCACCAAGCGCTCAAAACGCGAATCGCTCACGCGAGCCACATGCAGGTCGTAGCTGTTACGACCCCGCTCTGCGCGGTTGTCCATATGGAAGTAGCTCGCACGAATACCGAGGTACGCCACGTTATCGGGAACCTCACGGCCCACGTTGAAGGTCATGCCCCAGTCGAGGGCCTCAACTTCCTCGTCGCCGATCTTACGCGCGCGGCTCGTATTCTTGCAGCCCGTCAGGCGCAGCGCAGCCAAGGTTTGCGGCCGGCGGACCACGTCCTCGACGGAGCCGATCTCCTCCACATGCCCGTTATGCATCACGCAAATGCGCTCGCACAGGCGGCATGCCTCGTCAATATCGTGGCTCACGTAGAGCACGGTACGGTTACAGACGTCGAACAGGTCGAGCATGTTCTGCTCAAGCGCGCTCTTGAGATACGCGTCGAGCGCGCTCATGGGCTCGTCGAACATAAAAATGCCCGGGTGTGCCGCCACCATGCGAGCAAGCGCCACACGCTGCTGCTGGCCGCCCGAGAGGCGCGCGGGATAACGGTCGGCAAAGTCGGCCAGTCCAAAGATACCCAAGTAGCGCTCGGCAAGTTGTCTGCGCGCTGCGGCGTCGCCTGCACCCTCAACGCCGGCACATACGTTATCGGCCACCGTCATGTTTGGAAACAGCTGATAGCTTTGAAACATCAGGGCGCATTTTCGCTCCTGGGGCGAAAGGTTGATGCCCGTCGCAGAGTCAAAAAAGGTCACGCCGTTGACGACGATCTTGCCCTCGTCGGGTGCCTCCACGCCGGCAATGCAGCGCAGCGTGCAGCTCTTGCCGCAACCCGAGGCGCCCAGCAGCGCCACACGCTCCTCGCCGGCATCGAGCTGAATGTCGAGGGTAAAGCCGGGATAGCGCTTTTTGATATCCAAGACAAGCGACATGGTCTATCGACCTCCCTTCGAGACGGCGTCATCGCGCATAAGCTCGGCCAGCGCCTCGCGATCGATACGCAAGGCATCGCCGCCCGCCGGGTCGAGCGAATCGCCCTGTCCGGCGAGATCTTTGGCCTGTTTGCGCTCTGCACGGGAGAGGCCACGCTCGCGATACTTTTGCGAATGCGCCGTATACATGTTGATGAACAGAATGACCAGGAAGCTGAACGCAATTACGACCACGACCCAAAAGAGGGCCACCGACGTGTTGCCGCCCATCCACTCAAAGTAGATGGCGATGGGGATGGTCTGGGTAATGCCGGCGTAGTTGCCCGCAAAGAACAGGGTGCAGCCAAACTCGCCCATGGCACGCGCGAAGGCAAGCACCGCGCCGGCGGCAATCGAGGGCCAGCCAAGCGGCATCATAAGCTTGGTAAAGATGCGACGCTCGGACCATCCCAGGGTTCGCGCGGCATCGAGCATCTGCGTGTCAAGGCTCTCAAAGGCTCCGAGCGCCGTGCGGTAGACCAGCGGAAACGACACAACGACGGCCGAAATGACCGCCGCGGGCCAGGTAAAGACGATCGAGATGCCGTGCGCGATGAGCCACTGGCCCACCCCGGTCGAGCGGCCAAACAGCATGAGGAGCAGAAAGCCGCAGACCGTGGGCGGCAGCACCATAGGAATCGTAAAGACTGAATCGAGCAGGCCCTTGATGCGACTCGAGGTACCCATAGTCTTCCACGCGGCAAACAGGCCCAGCGCAAAGGCAATCACCAGGGCAAGGCCACTCGTTTTAATGGACACCCAAAACGGGCGATAGTCGATGTCGCCCAAAAAGGAAGCCAGAGAGGTCAAGGGGCCCTGCTCATCCCGCAATACGACAGACGATGCTTCTACCATTTGAGCGCTATCAAGCCAACGCGCGCCGCCCTTGGCATCACCCGAGGCCGATGCAATCACCACATAGCGGTCCCCATCCGCACCGCGCTCGTCAAAGCCATAGGTATACCCGCCGGCATCAAACGTTGTTTCCGCCGTAACATACCAAGGAAGATCAACGTCCCCTAGCTGCGCACCTCCCATGGAGTTTGCGCTGTCGAGCTCACAGACGAGGGCCTTGAGACCCGATACGCACTCGTTGTCCTGCGGATCCAATCCATACTTCTCGGCCGCCTTGGGCGATATCCACACCACAACGCGATCGGCAGCAGGCGCCACTACAAGGTCCACATCCTCGTCAACGGGAAACCGGTAGCCCTCGGGCTGGCCCTCCATAGCACGAGCGGTCCCCTTGGCCAACCGCTCAAAACCCTCGATCCCATAGGAAAGCCCATGAGCGGTCGCAGCAACCTGGGCCCCGTCCTCAGCGACCCCAGCAAACGCAAATCCCGGCACCCAGCAAAGCGCGAAGGTCAAAGCACAGGCGACAAGCATGCGGAATCTATTAAGCACGAAAAGCTCCAAGCGAATACAAGGACGGAGTGAAACACAAAACGATGGAATTATCGCGCCAAGCCGCACTACTCGGAAAGCTCAAAGCCGTACTTAGCCCAAATCTTCTGAGCCTTCTTGTTGGTCAGACAGAAGTCGATAAACGCCTTGGCCTCGTCGGCGTGCTCGGAGCTCTCGGCAACGGCGCCCGGGTACACGATGGGCTTGTGCGAATCCTCGGGGCACACGAAGGCCTCCTCGATGCCGTCATAGCGGAAGATATCGGAGCTGTAGACAAAACCGGCCACGCAGTCGCCCGTAGAGACGTAAGACGCAGCGGTACCAACTTTGTCGGCCAGTGCGACCTTGTCGGCGATCTCGGGTGCGTACCCGCCGTCGTCACCCTCGGTACCGGTGTAGAGGCCCACAGAAGCCAGCGCCTGGTTGGCGTACTTGCCGGCAGGAACGGTCTTGGCGTCGCCGATGGCGATCTTGCCGTCCAGATTCGCGACGTCGGCGATGGCCTCGACCTTGGTGTCGGAGCCCTCGGCGCGAATGATCACGAGGTCGTTGACGAACATGTCCTCACGAGTGTCGGTGTCGACGAGCTCGGCGGCCTCGGCGTCGTCCATGGTGCCCTTGGAGGCCGTGATGAGCACGTCGACGGCGGCACCGGCGCGCATCTGCTCAACGAGGTCGCCGGAGGCCTTAAACTGCGAGTCGGCAAACGTGGTACCGGTCTGCTCGGTGTAAAGCTCCTGAACCTCGGGCAGAGCCTTCTCGAGCGAGTTGGCGGCAAAGACCTGCAGCTCGACGGTTTCCTTCTTGGAAGAGGCCTTGGCGGAGCCGGCATCGGAGCCGGTCGCCTCAGGCTCCTTGTTGCCGGAGCAGCCGGCAAGCCCAAGGCCGGCAGCGGCGACAGCAGAGAGCGAGACGAATCCGCGGCGAGAAACCATATCGAACATGTTCAACCCTTTCGGACCTTATGCCCGGGTACCCCACCGCGGGCTTTATTCTGTAATTAGATTATACTTCGGTGCGAATAATGATTATGAGAAATTATTCTCGTCTGAGAATATAGTTTCAGGCATGTCTACAGAATGTCGTCCCCTTGGGCGCAAATAAAAGGTGGAGCAGCCGTTCAGGTCGCTCCACCGCAGGTAAACCCGCTTAGTTGGTATGTCCGCCGCCCGCTGTCATCTGAGCCGCATGCTCCAGCTGGTCCGCTATGGCCTCCCAGCTTTCGCGGGCGGCCTTCGTAGAACCGGGAAAGTTTACGACAAGTGTATAACCTCGTTGCATGCAAATAGCGCGCGAGAGCATGGCGCGGCGCGTCTTGGTCATGGAGTACGCACGGATTGCCTCCGCAATACCCGGCACATCGCGCTCGCAGACGGCACGCGTCGCCTCGGGCGTCACATCGCGCATCGAAAGCCCCGTGCCGCCGCAGGTGAGCACGACATTGGCGTGGCACTCATCGGCAGCTTCCACAATGGCATCACCGATTTCGCTGACGTCGTCGCGCACGACCACATGTGAGGCGACCGTCCATCCCTGCGCCTCGATAAGTTCCTCGAGCGCAGCACCCGCCTCGTCCTGGGCAAGATCGCGCGTGTCCGAGCACGTCACGATCGATATCTTCAGCTCCATGGCATTCCTCCTATTGCACCGTTCCCTCAGGCAGATCGACGCGCACAACGTCCACGACATCTCCCGCCTTGAGCTCACACGGCCCTTCGTCAATACGCAGCAGACAGTTGGCCCGCTGCATCGTGCCGAGCAGCGCCGAATTCTGCGTCTTGGCCTCGGTCACCAACAGCTCACCGGTCTCGGGGTCGCGCAAAACCGTGGCGCGATCGAAGAAGCGGCGATGCTGGCGCTTCTTCACGCCGTGCGTCAATATCGCCTGCTGTACGGGACGCACGCCCTCGGCAAAGCCGCGCATCTTGCGAATCGCCGGACGCGCAAGCATCTCAAAGCCTACATACGCCGCGGCCGGATTTCCTGAAAGTCCCAGGTAGGGCTTACCCCCAAGCAAGCCAAACGTGATGGCCTTGCCCGGACGCATCGAGATGCGGTCAAACAGCACATCGCCCTCGCGCCGGACGAGCGCCGTCACGTAGTCGTAGTCGCCTGCCGAGGCGCCACCGCTCGTAATGACAAAATCGCACTCCAGCACGGCGCGATGCACCAGCTCGGCAATCGCCTGCTCATCATCGGGCGCAATGCCGTAGAACACGGGCTCGGCTCCTGCATCGAGCGCTTCGGCCATCAACGCCGACGAGTTGGAGTCGCGAATCTGCCCGCGCGCCGGCAGCTCACCCGGCGCGACCAGCTCCGTGCCCAGCGAGATAATGCCCACACGCGGCGCGGCATGCACCTTCACGCTCGCATACCCGGCGCTCGCCAACAAGCCGGCGCCCGCCGGAGCCACAACCTCGCCGGCGTGCATCACAACATCGCCGGCATGGGCCTCCTCGGCGGCAGAGCGAACGTTCTCCCCTACCTTGGCAGGCGCCGAGAACCTCACACGCGAGCCCTCGTTGCCGTCGCCATCGAGCACATCGACGATCTCATATTTCACCGCGGCATCGGCACCTTCGGGTACCGGCGCGCCCGTCATGATGCGGACCGTCTCGCCCGCGCCGATTGTGCCCTCAAACACATGGCCCGCAGCCTCGTGTCCGATAACGTCGAGCGTCACCGGCGCCTCGCCAGATGCCTGCGCCAAGTCCGACGAGCGCACGGCATATCCGTCCATAGCGCTGTTGGCAAACGGCGAGATGTCGATATCGGCCACCGCATCCTCTGCCAAGGGAAGACCGGCGGCCTGCCACACAGGAATCTCGACGACTTCGGTGCGATTCACGTGCGACAAGACGATCGCCTGCGCGTCCTCCAACGGAATGAGTTTCTCAACCATATACACCTCAAGCATGCTGCGGCGCGCAACAAAAGCGCCGATTCTTTATGTTTCTCTCAGTATAATCCCTCGACGCGCGACCGCGACTTGGCCTGTACCCGCAAATACACCTGTCGGCCGCAAGCCGCGAAACAAAACCAAAACCAACCCACCGGCTCGTCGCGTTTACCGCGTTTTATAATGCTCGTGTTGCAACCCAAAAGAGGAACGTATGACTTTTACCGACAAACCCGAAAGCGCAAACGAAGCGCAGGATCATTCTCAGTCGCTCGACGACGGCGGCTTTTTCTCCCTGAACGACGTCATCATGGCCGGCAGGCATCAGCTCACCCGCTCCGAGCATCTCTTGGCCGCCGACACGCGCCGCAACGCCCGCAACCTACTCGCGAGCGCCAAGTTGCTCACACTCGTCGTCATCGTCTCGCTCGCCATGGGCGTTGCCGCCTGGGCGTTTTTGACCTCGCTGAATATCGCAACCGACTATCGCGAGCACCATGCATGGGTCTACGCCTTGCTTCCCGTTGTGGGCGTTGCCACCGCATGGGTGTACAAAAACCACGGCCTTGCCGCCAAACGCGGTAACAACCTGGTCATCGACTCCGCTCTGGGCACACGCCTCATCCATATGCGTATGGCCGTTCTCACCTTCGTCTGCTCCACGCTCACGCACCTAACGGGCGGATCTGCCGGTCGCGAGGGGGCCGCGGTGCAGATTGGCGGCACCATCGCCAGCAACATCTCGAACCTCGCCCACCTCAAAAAGCATGACCACCACGACCTCATGCTCGCCGGCATCTCGTCGGCCTTTGGCGCCGTATTCGGTTCGCCCCTTGCTGGAGCTTTCTTTGGCATGGAGATGTGCTTTATCGGCAAGATCGACTACACCGCGGGCATCTACTGCCTGGTCGCCTCGTTTACCGGCTACTTTACGTCGCTTGCCTTGGGAACCGAGTACGAGGCGAATGTCATCGCCAGCGTTCCCAACATGACACCACGGACAGTTGTCATCGTTGTTATCAGCGCCATTATCTTCGGCCTGACGGCACGCCTCTTTGCCTGGTCGGTTCGAACCGTCAAAAGCCTGTACAGTCGCTTTATCGCCAATTACCTCGTCCGCGCACTCATAGGCGCACTCGTGGTTTTGGCCGCCTATGCCCTCCTCGACGCCTGGAACTACGCCGGCCTTTCCACGTGGCTTTCCGGCGCCGGATTTGCAGGCAACGCCACCCTGGCGGACGCAGCCATCAAGTTGGTCGTCACAGCGCTTACCCTGGGCGCGGGCTTCCAAGGCGGCGAGGTCACGCCCCTGTTTGGCATCGGTGCGGCACTCGGTGGCTGGATCGGTTGCCTTACCGGGCTTGACCCCAGTTTTCTGGCGGCTCTCGGCATGCTCGGCGTGTTCTGCGCCGGCCTCAACGTGCCCATCACCACCTGCATGATGGCCATCGACCTGTTCCACGGCACGGCCGCCGGGTTCTTTGTCATCGTGGCCTTTATCAGCTACCTAACCGGCGGACACCGCGGCGTGTACCCCGCCCAGCGCATCATCTCACCCAAGCGCCGCTCGCTTATTGTGGATGAGGGCGGTACGGTAGCGGATGCTATCGAGCGCCACAACGACCTGATAGAGTAGATGTAATAATCGCCGTGCAGCCACAATCGGGGGCAATTCGACCTGAGCGCGACCGCACTGTCATGTCACACGCCGGGAGTCGCCCCATGCACGCAACTGATTTTGGTCGCACGCTCATCATCGCCAACCCAGCCGCCCAGTCGGGTGCGGCACGCGAAGTTGCCGAGCGCCTGCAACGCTTTTTGGATATGACCGCGCGCGCATCCCAGTTTGACCTGGTGCTAACCGAGCACATGGGACACGCCAAGGAGCTTGCCGCACAGACTCAGGGCTATCGCACCGTTATCGCACTCGGCGGCGACGGCGTGATCCACGAAGTCGTCAACGGGCTTATGACGCAAAAGGAGGACGCCCGCCCCGCTCTTGCCGTCCTGCCCGTGGGCTCCGGCAACGATTTTGCCCAGACGCTCGATATCGAAGATTTCTCCGGCAAGGATTTTGGCGCGCTACTCACCTGTGAGCTGCAGCGTCAGGACATCGGGCGCATTCGCTCATGGAACCCCGCAAGCGGCAGCGGCGAGGCGATCGTCGAGTATTACGACCAGACGCTCTCCGTCGGTATTGATGCCGCCATCGGCCTTGGCACCACCGAGCTGCGCAAAAAGACCGGCTTGACGGGTGCTCCGCTCTACACCCTTTCGGGACTTGAGCAGTTTGGCCTGCGCTATCGCAACTACCCCATGACAGTCAGCTTTGACGGCGCGCCCGCCGAGCGCGTGAGGGCGATCATCATGGCGATTCAGCTTGGTCCTACCTATGGCTCGGGCTATCGCATCTGCCCCGATGCAGACCCCTGCGACGGCATGCTCGACGTCTGCTACGCCTGCGGCCCCGTCCCTCGCGCGGTAGCCCTGCCTATGTTCCTTTCGGCCAAGGACGGCCACCATACCAAGTTGCCACCGGTTCGCATGCGCCGCTGCCGCCATGCCGAGCTAACTTTTGAGGAGCCCGACTACCCCATCCAGGCCGACGGCGAGCCCGTTGTCGCCTCGCGCATCGAGGTCGACATCCTTCCCGCCGTCCTCGAGGTCTGGCACCCAACCCGCTAACCCCACCTAAGTTGCGGTGAAATAGGGACTGTTTATGCAGCTAAAGCCGCAAAACAGTCCCTATTTCACCGCAACTTATTGAGAAGGTCATTCCTCCCCGCCCGGTTTGCGGCGGTTGGCCTTTTTAATCGCGTTGAAGTGCTTGTCATTGAGCCTGCGCTGGCGAGAGCGCAGAGGCACTTTGGTCTTGACGCGTCGGCGCGGTGGACGCCCGCGACGCTCCAGCTCAGCGCGCAGCTTACGCAGGCAGCTCGCGCGATTCTGAAACTGACTACGGCTCTCGCGCGCCGTCACAACAATCCCCGTGGGCCCATGCTTCATACGCACCGCCGAGTCCGTCGTGTTCACGCCCTGTCCGCCCGGACCTGTCGCGCGAAACACCTGCACCTCGCAATCTCGCGCCAACTCCTCGACCGACATCTCGGCATAGCGCGCATACTCGCGCCATCCCATCTTGTTCTCATCCATATCAACACCTCCCCTCATAAAAAATGTGACAAAGGGAAAGTCCCTTTGTCACATCGCATACCAATCGCTTGTGTTGCGCGCTTAGGCGAAGGTGATCTCGCCGGTATCGCAGTCCATATCGGCGATACGGGCCAGGCTCTCGACGCGGAAGCCGCGCTCGCGGAGCTTATCGCCACCGCCCTGGAAGCCCTTCTCCACCGCAATGCCAATGCCGGATACCTCGGCACCTGCAGCCTCGCAGATCTTGATAAGACCCTCGAGCGCGCAGCCGTTGGCCAAAAAGTCGTCGATGATCAGGACCTTGTCGCCCTCGGACAGGAAGCGTTTGCCAACGATGACCGGGTACTCCTTCTGCTTGGTAAAGGAGTAGATGGTCGTGGCGTACTGCTCGCCGTCGAGGTTGATGGACTGTGCCTTCTTGGCAAAGACCACCGGCACGCCGCCAAAATGCTGAGCCGCGATGCAAGCCATACCAATGCCCGAAGCCTCAATCGTCAGGATCTTGTTGATCTCGACATCCTTGAACAGACGGGCCCACTCGGCACCCATGTGGTCGAACAGCTCAACGTCGCACTGGTGGTTGAGGAAGGCATCAACCTTAAGGACGTTACCGGCCTTTACGATGCCGTCATGGCGAATACGATCCTCAAGCTCCTGCATGGCGCAACCCCTTCTCGCGGCAAGGATACCGCGCGATTAATAAACGTTGTTCGATAGTCTACCACGGACCGACCCCCGCCCGCCCCACAAGCCGCATCGCACCACAAACCAGTCTTTTTGGGACGGCGCGGATACGTGGCAGGCAGCCTCCCAACACGCTAATGACGGGCGCGCATCCTCACCAAACGAACCATCGAGAGGACAAAGCCCACGGCTGCCACGGCCATCAACACATAGAACACCGAACGAAAACCAAACAGGAACACATCCGGACGGCCTGCAACAAAACTGGTCACGACCTCGCCCATCGCCACGCTCATCTGCCCATACAGGATATGCGACGCCACCGTAATGCCCACTGCCATACCCGCATAGCGCGCCAGGCTACCCAGGCTGCCCGCAAAGCCGAGCGCTTCGCGCGGAGCCGAGCCCATGTACAGCGAGTTGTTGGGGCTCTGGAAAATCGACGTTCCGCACGACATAAACGCGACACAGCACACGATCACAGGGATGGAAGAGTGCTCGTCGAGCGTACTTACCGCAAAGAGACCGCACACGTACACACCCAGGCCCACCGCCGTGGGACCCTCGCAGCCAACACGGTCCGAAACCGTACCCGAAAGCGGGCCGATAAAGGCATTCACCGTTGGCAGCGCCAAAAAGAGCAGTCCGGAAATGTCAGACCCAAACCCATGCGCATCCTGAAAATAGAATGGCAGGATAAACTCGGATGCGCCGATGCCAACGAACACGATGAGCATGCAGGCAAGATTGATGGTGAAGGCCGAATTTGCAAAGCAGCGACGAGCAGCCTCGATCAGGGACATGGGGCGCTCGCCAGCCTCCGGCTTAACATGCGGCAGCGTATAGAGCCCCACGATAAACGAGATGACGCCAATGGGCAGGTTGATGAGGAAGATGCTCTCCCAGGGAAAGCTTGCCACCAGCATGCCGCCCAGCACGGGGCCACACATCATGCCGAGGGCCACGAAGGTCGCGAGAATACCCATGGCACGACCGCGCTCTCGCGCCGGAAACGACTCGGTGATGATACCCATGTTGTTAGCCATGGCCGCCGCGCAGCCGACGCCCTGCACAATGCGTGCCAGAATAAGAACTTCGAGCGAACTCGAAAGGCCGCAAAGCAGCGAGCCGGCCGTAAAAACGATTACGCCCAGCTGGAATACGCCCACCTTGCCGCGCACGTCGCCCAAGCGGCCAAACGGCAGCATAGCCACGCATGTCGCAAGCAGGTACACCGAGCTCACCAGCTGGATGCGGTCGAGGCCCACGCCCAGCTCCTTTTGCATCACGGGCAACGCCACGGTCACGACGGTCGAATCCAGACACGACATAAACGTCATGATGAGCACGGTAAACAGAATCGCCCATTTGTTCTTGCCATGGGTTTCGCCCTCAAGGGCAATGTGCTCGCGGCGCAGCTGCTCTGCAGTTTTCTCCATATCCATCCTTTCGAGTGGTGCAACGCAAAAACGGGGCCCCAATCGCCTGCGAACAGTCGCGATTGGGGCCCCGCCTACGGAATCGGAACTATATGTCAACAGAACCCCAAGAGGCTCCGTCGCTTCATACAAGAAGCTAGCCTAGCACTGCTCGAGCGCCTGCTCAAGGTCGGCAATCAGATCGGCCGTGTCCTCGAGGCCGCACGACAGGCGCACCATGTCGGCGGAGATGCCGCAGGCGATGAGCTCCTCATCGTTCATCTGACGATGCGTGGCATTAGCGGGATGCAGGCAGCAGGTGCGAGCATCGGCCACATGCGTGGCGATCTGGGCGAGTTTAAGGCTCTTCATAAAGGTCTCGGCCGCCGCGCGACCACCGTTAAAGCCAAAGCTCACGACGCCGCAGGTACCGTTGGGCATGTACTTCTGAGCCAGGTCATAGTACTTATCGCCCTCCAGGCCCGGATAGCTCACAAAGCGCACCTTGGGATGGCTCTGCAGGAACTTAGCAACGGCCAGGCCGTTCTCACAATGACGCGGCATACGCACATGCAGGCTCTCGAGCGAGCTGTTCAGGAAAAACGCCGCTTGCGGGTTCTGCATGGGGCCGAGGTCGCGCATGAGCTGAGCGGTTGCCTTGGTAATGAAGGCACCCTCGCGACCGAACTTCTCGGCATAGGTCACGCCGTGATAGCTCTCGTCGGGCGTGGTGAGACCCGGGAACTTGCCTGCATGGGCCATCCAGTCAAACTGGCCGTGGTCGACGATCACGCCACCCAGGTAGGCCGCATGCCCATCCATGTACTTGGTGGTAGAGTGCGTGACGATGTCGGCGCCCCACTCAAAGGGACGGCACATCACGGGCGTCGGGAAGGTGTTGTCGACCATCAGCGGCACGCCGTGGTCATGCGCGGCCTTGGCAAAGCGCTCAATATCGAGCACGGCAAGGGCGGGGTTGGCAATCGTCTCGCCAAAGACGAGCTTGGTATTGGGCTCAAAGGCTGCCTCAAGCTCCTCGTCGGTGCAGTCGGGGGCGACAAACGTGCAAGTCACGCCCATGCGGCCCATGGTGTGGGCGAGCAGGTTATACGTACCGCCGTAGATAGCAGAGCTCGCGACCACGTGATCACCGGCACCGGCCACGTTAAAGATCGCGAGGAAGTTCGCGGCCATGCCCGAACTCGTGAGCATCGCAGCGGTGCCGCCCTCCATCTCGCAGATCTTGGCGGCAACCAGATCGCACGTGGGATTCTGCAGACGGCTGTAGAAGTAGCCCGACTCCTCCAGGTCAAACAGCTTGCCCATGTGCTCGGACGTGTCGTATTTCCACGTGGTGGACTGGTAGATGGGCACCTGGCGCGGCTCCGCGTCGCCCGGGTGATAGCCGCCCTGAACACATGTAGTACCGATGGTCTGCTCGCTCATATCCAACTCCCTTACTTGGGTTTTGTTTTTATTCGGTTCACGATACCGCTACCCCGCACCCCTCTCAACCCATCCCGCCGATAGGTTATGGGACAAATTAATCAGGTTTATTTGTCCCAAATCTTAAGAAAGTGTTCGATGGCGAAAAACAATGAGATATGCACTGCGGTCTCGATAAGCGAATGCGCCGGCAAGGGTACCATAGGCGGGTACACCATGAACAAGGAGACAACGATGAAGCAGATCGATACCACCCAGCTCAACACTGCCGCCTGCCAGGCTCAGGCTGCCGAATACCACGCCCGTGGCTTTAACTGTGCCCAGGCCGTCGCCTGTACGCTCGCGCCAGCCGTCGGCCTCGATCCCCAGATTGCCTTCACCCTCACCGAGGGCTTTGGCGCCGGCATGGGCGGCATGACCGAAACCTGCGGCGCCATCTCGGGCGCCGTGGCCATCATGGGCTTCGTGATGAGCGACGGCATGGAAAACCCCAAGACCAAGGGCCAGACCTACAAGCTGTCGCGCGAGGTCGCCAAGCGTTTTGGCGAGAAAAACACGACGACCATCTGCGGCACGCTCAAGGGCATCGGATCGGATAAGGGACCGCTGCGCAGCTGCCCCGGCTGCATCGACGATGCGGTCGAGATCGCCTGCGATGTGCTAAAGCAGCTCGCCGAGTAAACGGCAGCGACATAAAACGACGGCCGGCGCGCTTGGGATCCATCCAAAAGCACGCCGGCCCTCGTCGTTAGAACTCGGCAAATTCGGGGGCGCCGGCCTCAATCTGCTCGCGCCCCGCCATAAGCTCGCGCATCTTAGCGCAAAACGGTTCCTGCTCCCCCGCCTTAAACACCAAATGAATCGTCACGGCGTCCGCGTAATCGGCATCCGCAACCTTGGCACCGCAATCCTGCGCCAAACGAAGCACCTGCTCATACTGCGGATAGGCCACATGCGCGTCAACGGGCACGACGCTCGTCATCTCGACGATCTGCCCGGCATCCTGAGCCGCGGCCACCGCCGCCTGCGTCGCCGCGGTATAGGCGCGTACCAAGCCTCCGGGCCCCAGCAGCGTGCCGCCAAAATAGCGCGTCACCACGCAGCAAACATTTTTGAGTCCTGCGCCGCGCAGCACCTCGAGCGTCGGCATGCCGCTCGTACGGCTCGGCTCACCGTCATCGCTCTGGCGCTCGCGTCCATCGACCAAAATCCACGCGGGAACATTGTGTCGAGCGTCGTAATGGCGCTTTCGAACCGTCTCGATAAAGGCATTTGCCTCATCTTCGGACTCAATATGGACCAGCTGGGCAATAAACCGACTCTTACGATCGACGAACTCACCCGTAGCCTCAATATTCGATTGCAGAGTAAAATAGCTGTCCAACAAAGCCCCTCAACAACAAGCAAAGCAACAAACAGTCTCAATAATACGGCAAAGCCCGCACCGATAACCCCGGCGAAAAGAATGGCAACGCCGATGAATCCGTCACCAACAGCGAGAACCCGTCAGCACGAGCAAGGTGCCTTGAAAGACAAGTTTGCGACAAAAATGGGGCCGCCGATGACCAGGCAAAAACAGCGAGACGGCGTCAGCTGAGTCGATTTGGCCCGAAAGAGGAGGGAGCACGCCTTATGGCGGCGACCGACGAATGAGCGCCAAATCGGCCAGCTGACGCCGTCGCAGCGTCAACAAGAAAGCTGAGTGGGCTTGTAAGCCGGGTTCTGTCGTGAACGGTCATTTATCTTGTCTGCACGTTACCGTGCAGCTCCACGCACGCTACCCGAACGCGGACCGGGCCGGCCCATAGCGTTCCTATTCGCGCTTGCTCCGGATGGGGCTTGCCAAGCCGCCATGTTGCCACGACGCTGGTGGTCTCTTACACCACCGTTTCAGCTTTTCCCTTTACGCCTTGCGGCGCAGGTGGGAGTCTTCTTTTCTGCGGCGCTTTCCGTCGGATCACTCCGCCCGGCCGTTAGCCGGCATCCCGCCCTCTGGAGCCCGGACTTTCCTCACGCGTACTGCAAGCAGCACATCGCGCGACCGTCTGGCCCACTCAGCAGTGCAAGAGTGTAACACACCGTTACCGCAGGCAATGGCACAACGCAAACGCTCGACACGATAAACCAAGAACCGCCATGCGTTACAATGATCCTGTCGATGGGCAACGTCGTCAGTCGAGACGCGACCGCGCTCCGCACCCCTCCGTCTACTCGGTGTGTTCCCGCCTCCTCCCCGAGGCGGGATGTCGGCTTTTTTCATGCACCGACAATCCAATAGCCTGTGGACAGCCCGGCAGCATTGCGCATCTCGGTGCCAAATGCAAAAAGGGACCCGTCCATTACGGACGGATCCCTTAAAACAAGTGATCGTCAAACCGATTTACTCGGCGTCGGTCTCCTCGTCCTTCTTCTCGGAAGGCAGCGGGGTAACCTCGATCTCGACGCCCAGAGTCTCAGCAGCAGACTTCATGGACAGGGAGATACGACGACGGTCGAGGTCGATCTCCATGACCTTGACCTGAACCTTGTCGCCAACGTGGGTGACCTGAGAAGGCTGGTCCACGTGCTTGTTGGCCATCTCGGAGATGTGCACCAGGCCCTCGATGCCCTCGCCCAGGTCGACGAAAGCGCCGAACGGGACAAGCTTGGTCACCGTGCCCTCGACGATAGCGCCGACGGGGTACTTCTTGACCAGTGCGCGCCACGGATCCTCGGTGGTCTGCTTGAGACCCAGGGAGATGCGCTCGCGGTTGAGGTCGACGTCGAGAACCTCGACCTCGACCTCCTGGCCGACCTTGACAACCTCGGAAGGATGGTTGACGTGGTTCCAGGAGAGCTCGGAGATGTGGATGAGGCCGTCGATACCGCCGAGGTCGACGAAGGCGCCGAAGTCGACGATGGAGGAAACGGTGCCCTGGAGACGCATGCCAGACTTGAGCTTGGACAGGATCTCGGAGCGCTCGGCCTTACGGGACTCCTCGAGCACGACGCGACGGGAGAGGACAACGTTGTTGCGGTTGCGGTCCATCTCGATGACGCGGGCCTCGATGCGGGTGCCCATGTAGGAGGTGAGGTCCTTGACGCGACGGAGGTCGACGAGGGAAGCGGGCAGGAAGCCACGCAGGCCGATGTCGAGGATCAGGCCGCCCTTGACAACCTCGATAACCTCGCCCTCGACGTTCTCGCCGGAGTTGAACTTCTCCTCGATGCGGTTCCAAGCACGCTCGTACTCGGCACGCTTCTTGGACAGGACCAGACGACCGTCCTTGTCCTCCTTCTGGAGAACCAGAGCCTCGATGGGATCACCGAGTGCAACGATGTCTGCAGGGTTAGCGTCCTTGCGGATGGACAGCTCGCGGACCGGGATAACGCCCTCGGACTTGAATCCGATGTCAACGAGCACCTCGTCATGCTCGATCTTAACGACAGTGCCGTTAACGAGATCGCCCTCATCAAAGTCGGTAATCGTACCGTCGATGAGGTTGTTCATCTCCTCCTCGTTGACATCGTCAAGAGAGAAAATGGACGAGTTCTGAATCTCACTCAAAGGTGGACCCCTTTCGAACTACGGGGCCCCGATTGCTAGGACCTACAGAAGGGTGCGACAAGCACACAACGTTTAGGAACACTCGGGAGCCGACAGATACTAATGTGACGCTTATGCAATCACGTTCGTATAGGTTACGGGGAAATGAGTTCGATTTCAAGCGTGAACTGCGATTTTTTACTCGTGTGGAGACTTTTTCGTAATCTTATGAACACACGTCTCCGCAACTTGACGATAACCAGCCAGGCATTCGGCTTTGGGGTAAAGTATCCGGAGCCAACGATTCTAGATCGATTTTTCGAGAAAGGTGCCCGCGTGCTCAAAGCAGTCGTTTTCGATATGGACGAAACGCTTCTTAGCATCAACCTCAACGCGTTCATCCTTCGATATTTTAAGGATGTCTCTTCGATGCTCGCGGATATCGGGCGCCGCAGCCGCGGTGGCACGATGGCACGCCTCGGCACCATCCTGGTCGACCTCAACGCCAATCGCCGCAGCAGCACGGACAATCGCACCAATCTTGAGTTTTACCAAGAAGAGGTCGAGCGCCGATGCGGCATTTGCCTCTCGGACCCACTTATCTACGAGGCGTTTACCTACTACGACCGCGAAGTTCTTCCGTACAAGAATGACGAACTCATCAACGCCCATGCCATGCCGGGCGCACACGCCGCACTCCAGGCCGTACAGGACGCAGGGCTGCGCTGTGCGCTCTTCACCAACCCCAGCTTTCCCCAGGGGGCTATTGAGTGCCGTATGGGCTGGGGCGACCTGGCCGACGCCCCCTTTGAGCTCGTGACGCACATGGGAAATGCCACCCGCTGCAAGCCCGATGCCACCTATTACCTCGAGCAGCTGCAGGCAATGGGGCTCGAGCCGCACGAGGTCCTTATGGTAGGCAACGACCCCAAGCGCGACTTCCCCAGTCCCGCCTGCGGTATCCAAACTGCCTATGTTGGCCAGGGAAAGCCGGGACTCGCCACCTGGCGCGGAACCATGGAAGACTTCGCCCGCGACTTTAACGCCGTAGTCGAAGCCTTCTACGAGCACCAAGTAGCCGACGAACTAAGCTAGTCCCCAAATCAGGAATGGGGCGCACGTTTGCCTCACGCTTCGTTACGTGGGCAACGGCTTGAGGGCAAGATGCGATGCCCCAGTGTCCTAGGCCGTGATCATTTTGACGCGTTCGCCGATTTTGGCGTCGCGCTTGTCGGAAATAACAGTAAAGCCCTCCAGGTCGCACACCTTTACATTTGAAAACACGTGGAACTTGGAGCTATCGGCGAGCACGTAACTCGCCTGGGAATTCTGCATCACGATACGTTTTTTGATAGCCTCGGGATAACCTGGCGTCATGATGCCGCGGTCCTCGTCCACCGCGTTGACACCTATAAACGCCCGGTCAAAGTACAGCTCGCGCAGCGCGCTCTCAACCATAGGACCGGTGAGCGAGCAGGTAACGGGGTTGAAGTCGCCGCCAATTACCACCACCTTAGCAGCAAGCTCGCCCGTAAACCAACATGCATAGCCGTTGGTGGTGTAGATAGTCACCGGCTTGTCGACGAGCAGGCTCAGGAGCGCCATCGCGGTGGTACCGGAGTCGACATAGACCGTCTCACCGTCCTCGACCTCCGCCGCCGCACAACGCGCGATCAGGTCCTTCTCGCTGCTCCGCTGCGCACCCTTCTCAAAAACGCTCGCCTCGTGAGCCGCGGAATGCAACTTAACCGCGCCGCCGGTCAGATACTCGATGCTCCCCCGCTTCTCAAGTTCTTTGAGGTCACGGCGAAGCGTAGACATCGACACATCGGGCATAAAGGCCGCGAGCTCGTCGATCTTGAGCAGATCGACCTCCTTAAGCTTATTGAGAATCAGTTCATGCGCTCATACGGAATCATCGGCGTTCCGTCCTTTTCATCTGTTTTCAAAGTTTACTCCAATCATGTCAATCAAAAGAAAAAAAGGGCCGCTGCGATATAAACAGCGACCCTTTATTAGATGGAAGTCGGTCTTAGCCTTGGACACATGGTGTGGGGCCTCAAAGCAAGACTAGGCGAGCTGATCGTCCTTACCGGTGAAGATGTAGCCGAGCACGCCGACGACAACAGCCGAGATAACCATACCGATCATGGCGAAGGCGAAGTTCATCGGATCGGAGGAGACGAAGGCCGGGAACGTGGTGACGGAGCCAAAGACAAAGGCAGTGGTGACAACCTTGAAAACGCCGAGGAACGCGCCACCGCAGGCACCGCCGATAATCTGAGCCAGGAAGAGCTTCTTATTCTTGAGGAGCATGCCAAAGAGCGTGGGCTCGATGATGGCAGAGAGGCAGATGGTCACGGCGCCGGTCATAGCAAAGCTCTTGAGCTTCTGGTCGCGGGCCTTGAGGAAGACGCCGAGGGCGCAGCCGATAACGGCAAAGTTGCAGGCAAAGGTGGCCGGGCAAATGTAGTCGAAGCCGTTGGAAGCGATGTTGTTGATCATGATAGGGTTGACGGCCCAGTGAATACCCATCGAGACGAGCACGGACCAGCCGCCGCCCACCAGGATGCCAGCAAGTACGTTGGAGCGGGCGATGAGCCAGTTGACCACGAAGGCAATGCCCTCGCCGGCATAGACGCCCAAGGGACCAATCACGAGCATAGTGGCGGGAACCATGATGATCAGCGAGACCGCGGGGAGCACGACGAGCCTGAGAGTCTCGGGCACATGCTCATCCAGGAACTTATAGAGGAACGAGTAAACCCAGATGGCGATGATGGCCGGGATAACGGTGGAGTTGTAGCTCATGAGCACCACGGGGATGCCGAAGAACTCGCTCATGGCGCCGTTGCCCGCATCGCCCATCAAGCCGATAAAATCGGGATAGAGCAAACAGGCGCAGATCAGAGCCGACAGGTACGGGCTCGCACCGAAGCGTTTGCCCGAGGAGAAGCCTAGAAGCACCGGCAGGAAGTAGAACACGCTCATCGAGAGGGTGTAGAGGATGGTGTAGGTACCCGTGCCCTCGGTGATAAGGCCAAGCTGAACCGCAAGGATTAGCAGGCCACGGAGGATACCGGAGCCGGCCATGGCGGGCAGCAGCGGAGCAAAGACGCCCGAGATAGCAGAGAAGATCCTGGAGACGATACCCTCATCGGAGGAGGTGCTCGTGGAGACCTCGGCGCCCGAGCCCTTGACGAGCGGCTCGAACTTCTCATAGAGCTTGGGCACCTCGGTGCCGATCAGCACTTGATACTGGCCGGCCGAGTTGACGGTGTTGACCACGCCGTCGACCTCCTTGACGGCCGCGTCGTCACACTTGGAATCGTCGCGTAGGTTCAGGCGAAGACGAGTGGCGCAGTGCGTCATGCCCGAGATGTTCTCGGGGCCGCCCACGGCGGCAAGAATGCCCTTGGCAGTAGCTTCCCAATCGCGTTTCATATAATGATTACCCCCCATCGTGCAGAAGAGCTCGCGCACGAGCGCGGCCGCTGCAAGCGCATCGTTTGCATCGATCACGGACTGAATCTTTTCCTGGCCCACGCTTTCCAGGGCGTCATTCATAAGCTTCATCATAACGAGGTTATGAGCGCACTCCCCTTCCGCATCCTCGATAATCGGGAACGTATCGAAGTAGACGGCGCGGTCAAAGGCGTACTTCTTGAGATAGAAGAGCATTTCGAGCATCTTGACAGGCGTAGCCATGCCAATCATGAGTCCGTCGTCCATCACGCCGTAACCATCGTTGAGGTGAATGCCGTAGAGCTTGCCGGCACGGCCGAAGATATCGGTAGCCATCGCGGGGTTCTCGTGCTTCATGAGCATGTGACAGTAATCGAGCGTGACACCCAGATTCTCGCGGTCCGCCGCGTTGAGGATCATGCCGGTGAGGCCCATCGTATCGATATAGGCGTAGCTGCGCTCCTCATAGGGCTTGTACTCGATGAAGATATGCAGGTCGGGCGCATAGTCGCAGACCGCCTGGAACGCCTTAACGAGGTTGTCAAACACGTGGGTGTAGTCGATCTGGAAGCTGTAGTCGAAGCCATCGTGGCCGAGCCAGATCGTCACGGTATCGCCGCCGCAGGTGCGACAGTAATCGCAGGCCTCATAGCAGAGCTTAAGCGCCTCTCCAGCGAGCGCGGGATCCTGGTTGCCCAGGTCCCCATTGATAAAATCGCTGCGAAAGCGAAGAGCCGTGCCGTTGAGCTTAAGATCGTGTGCGTCGAGCTTGGCCTTCATCTCCTCGGCGGGGATGCCCACCACGTGCTCAGGGTAATTAAGGTCCACATGGGTGAGGCCGACAAGGGCCACATCCACCATCGCCTGATCCAGGAGGGCTACGACCAGCGCCAGGCGGTCCTGCTCATCTACGCATGGTGTCTACTGCTCTCCCTCGGCGCCATGGTGATCAACCAGGTCCCCGTGGGAGCCCGCGTGGTGATCTTCCTCTTGCTGTTCGCGTGCTCGGCGCTATTCGCCGCGCGCCTGCACCTGTTTGAGCCAGTACTGCGTCACCACTACAATCCCAAGACTCAGCGAGATGAGACCGTCACGCCCGAAGACCACGCTTTCGCCGCCGAGGAGCGCGCGGCGCACGTGGCCCATGAGGAGCGGCTCGAGCATATCGAGGGGCTCCTTCCCAAGAAGGGAAACGACCCTGCGGGACGACAAGGCGAAAACCATCGTTGATTCCGGCAAGAGACGCCGTTTCTCTGGTAGCTTCATCTTCAACCAAGACCGACAATGCCGGCCGGGCACTCAACCCAAAAGGAGACAGCATGCCCAACGAACTCAGCTATGAGGTCAGCCTCGAGCGCAGCAACCAGATCCGCGCCGACCTGCCGCAGCACCCCGAGAAGTACACCATGCTCACCGGCGACCGCCCCACCGGCCGCCTGCACCTCGGCCACTACTTCGGCACGCTCAAGAGCCGTGTCGAGCTGCAGGACATGGCCGTGCATACCAACGTGCTCATCGCCGACTACCAGGTCATCACCGACCGCGACAGCACCGATAACATCCAGGACAACGTGTACAACATGGTCATGGACTACCTTGCCTGCGGTATCGATCCCGACAAGACCATGATCTACGCGCACTCCGCCGTGCCCGCAGCCAACCAGCTCATGCTGCCGTTCCTGTCGCTGGTGTCCGAGGCCGAGCTGGCTCGCAACCCCACGGTCAAGGCCGAGATGAAGGCCTCGGGCCATGAGCTCACCGGCCTTCTGCTCACCTACCCGGTGCACCAGGCCTGCGACATCCTGTTCTGCAAGGGCAACGTCGTGCCGTCGGCCGCGACCAGCTGCCGCACATCGAGCTCACCCGCACCATCGCCCGCCGCTTTAACAACCGCTACGGCAAGGTGTTCCCCGAGGTCGAAGCGCTGCTTTCCGAGACCCCGCTACTGCCGGGCCTGGACGGTCGCAAGATGAGCAAGAGCTACGGCAACGCCATCAACATCTCGATGACCCCCGAGGAGACGGCCAAGCGCATCAAGAAGAGCCAGACCGACTCCGAGCGCATGATCACATTCGATCCCGAGAACCGCCCCGGCGTGTCCGGTCTGCTTTCGACGGCCGCCATCTGCACCGGTCGTTCCGAGGTCGAGATTGCCGAGGAGATCGGCATGGGCGGCTCCGGCCAGCTCAAGAAGTGCGTGACCGAGGCCGTCAACGAGCACTTCGCCCCCATCCGCGCGCGCCGCGAGGAGCTCGTGCAGGATATGGACTACGTCAAGGACGTCCTGCACGAGGGCAACCGCCGCGCTAACGAGGTCGCCGAGGCCACGCTCGCCGAGGTGCGCGAGGCCATGGGCATGGTGTACTAGCATGTACCGCCTTGTTGCAAGCGATATGGACGAGACCTTCCTCGACTCCAATCACGCCATCCCCGAGGCGAACATCCGCGCGCTCAAGCGCATGAAGGAGCTGGGGGGGTTCTGCTCGTCCCCTCAAGCGGGCGCTGGTACTCGTAGATGCGCAGCGCCAACGGTCAGGTGGAATGGATCTTGCGAGACGCCCTCAAACGCGCGGGAAGGCTGCCAAAGAAAGAGCCCTCGTTCAAGGGCACGCCCAAAGGCGAGGAGGGCTAAGCCGGGAAGACAGGGCTCGGGCGCGGCCGACGTCGGGGCAAAGCCGCGCTCTGCCTCGCCAGCGCCGAGGCAGAGTTGAGCCCCGCCGCTCCAAAGTCGAGCCGAGCGGCGGGGCCAACACCAACCCAAAGCAAGCTCGCCCCCTCTATACGCACCAACCGGTCCCCGGAGGCACCCGCCTTTGGAGACCGTTCTTTTCCCAGCTAGATGTCGTATATAAAGCCTTTTGACAGCTCGATTTTGCCCCGTGGGGGTCAAATATAAAGACCTTTGATGGTACGATGCTCGCGTCAATGACATGGTGGCTCTCGACAGGGGTCACCCCGACCCTCTAGGGAGCAAACGCATGGAGCTGGGCTCGCACATCAAGGAGCATCGCACGGAGCTCGGACTGTCCCAAGACGATCTGGCGGAGCGCATCTACGTGTCGCGCCAGACCATCAGCAACTGGGAGTGCGGCCGTACGTATCCGGATGTCCAGAGCCTGCTGCTGCTTTCCAACGTGTTCGGGGTGACCGTGGACTCCCTCATCAAAGGAGATGTGGAAACCATGGCACAGGTAATGAACGAAGCGGTCAAGAAGTACAACGCCCTCTCCACAATCACGGTCGTGAGCGCGGTCGTGTTTTTGGTGCTGAGCGCGTGGGCGGCGTTCCAGTTCGAATGGGGCTGGGGCATGCACATCGCGCCCACCGCGGCGTTTGCCGCCGTGGCGCTCGTCGTGATGCTCGTGGCGTTCGTGTATATGGAACGCATGAAGAAGCAGCACGACCTCGTCACGTACCGCGAGGTGTTGGCGTTTAGCCGCGGCGAGCAGGTCGATCGCGACACGCTCGAGGGGCGCCGTGAGCGCGAGATGAACCCTTGGGTCAAGGGCACGCGCAACGCGGTGCAGATCATCATCGGCGCCATCGCCGGCGGACTGGTGGGCGTCGGCATCGGCATGCTCGCCAAGATGCTGAGTTAAAAGCGCGGGTACGCACCCGTTCCCCGAAATGGTATCCCCCTTAGCCCCCCCCATTCTGAAGATGTATGCCAGAATGGGGGCGATTCCCGTTAGGAGGTGCCCCATGAACGTCACCGTACGCGCGTCCCTCATCGCATTGATCGCAATCGTTGGCGTCTGCTGGGCAATCCCCGTCCTCCTGGTGAGCGTCGTCCCATCCGATGCCGGCATGATCGCCATGATGGCGCTGATCTACCCCGTGCTCCCCGCAACTGCAATCACCCTCGGTCTGCTCGCCGCGAACTCCGCGAGGACGCTCTTCTGGGTACCCGCAGCGCTCGGAATCGGACCCGCGCTCCTGTTTCCCCTCGCGGTCGAGGGCAGCCAGGACCTTGCGTTCCATGGGGTTGCCTATACCGCAATCGGCTACGCCGCCATGGGCCTGCGCACCTGGACGACTGCTCGACAACATCGCTAAGCCATCGCCCCGCAAGCCTCCACAAGCCAGATCTCCCCGCGGCGATGGCACGCATCGCAGCAACAATCATGCAGGTAAACCCCATGCAAAACAATTTTTGCAGCGCCCGGCAAGCCTTGCCGCATATGATGTACAACAGATTCGATAGCGCACCCGATGTGTTCGCGGGACGCTCCTTCACGACCGGGAGGTGACGATGGACATCAGCAACCAGATAAAGACGAGGCGCGAGGCGATGGGGCTCTCCCAAGAACAGCTCGCCGAGAAACTCTACGTGTCGCGTCAGACGATCTCGAACTGGGAGCGGGACAAGACGTATCCGGACGTCCAGAGCCTGCTCATGCTGAGCATCCTATTCGGCACCTCCATAGACACGCTCGTGAAGGGAGACGTGACCGTTATGGAAGAGGCAGTCGAAAGAGATCGCAAGCGCATGGGAACGCGGATGCTATGGCTGGCCGTGCTGATGCTCGCGTTGCTGGCGGTGGCGTTCGCACTGATACTGTCGCCGGCGTTTAACTGGATGGAGGGCACCTGGGGCGCCGGCGTCGCCGCGGCTGCGGCGTTCCTGCCGGCGATAGCGGCGCTTGTTGTCGCAACCGTCCTCGAGCGCATCAAGCGCGAGAACGACCTGGTGACATACCGCGAGATCCTCGCTGTCCGCAATGCAGACAGGTGCTTTACAGCCACAAGCGCGATAGTTTCAACAACAAGATGCAGTGCCCCAGAGCCCCTAGCAGTCGACGACGGTTTTGCCGATCATGATGTTGAGGATCTCGACGTCGGTGTCCTTCATACCCACACGGCCCACGTAGCCCATGCTGGCAATCGTCTGCTCGACGGTATCCTGGATCAAACCCTCGCCGGCACGGAAGCCACGCCCCCGCATGGCCATGTCATGTCCCAGAATCGCCGCATCGACGGCAGCCGAAATCTTGGCGGCACAACTCGCCTTGGCGCCGTCGCACACGATGCCGCCCACGTTACCGAGCGTATTCGAGACCGTCGCGCCAATCTGCTCGCGCGTGCCACCGCACAGCCAGGTAATCGCAGCGCCGGCGCCGCACGCGGCGCAAATAGCGCCGCAAAACGCCGAAAGCGCACCAATATAGCTCTTGATATGCACGGCGATAAGATCGGACAGCATCACGGCGCGCACCAGACGCTCGTGGTCGCAACGCAGGTACTCGGCATACTCCATGACGGGCAGCGCGCAGGTAATGCCCTGGTTGCCCGAGCCGCACACAATGGCGACCGGCAGCGCGCAGCCGTTCATACGGGCATCGGAGCCGGCGGCCGCACGCGCACGCGCACGGCAGGCGACGTCATCGGCACGAGCGCCCAGCAGCGTACGGCCCACCTCGGCGCCCCAAGCGTGCGCGAGGCCCTCGGCACTGATCGCGCCGTTCAGCTCAATCTGACGCTCGACGGCCGCGCGGGCATCCTCAATGTCGCCGGCCTCGATAAAGTCGATGATGGACTCGATCGACATGGGTGTGTCGGCCTTATCCGCCGCCCGCTCGGCCACCACGCGCTCGGCGCAGGCGGCACACTCCCCCGCCGACTTGCCGCATACCGGAATACCGTCGAGCGTATGGCACGTGACATTGGTGTGGTGATCGGTAATCTCGACGACCGCGGTATGGCCACCAGCCGTCGCAGTCACCTTGATGTAGAGGTTGGGCACACCCTCGACAAGCGACACATCGCAGTAGCCAGCGTCGGCGAGGAGCTCGGCCACACGAGCGCGGTCTTCATCGTTAACGCTCTCGAGCACCTCGAGCGCGCTCTTAGCGTCGCCGCCCACGGCACCCAGCACGGCCGCGGCTTCAATACCGTGCATACCGCCCGAGTTGGGCACGGTCACGCTCTTAACGTTCTTGATAATGTTGCCCGAGCAGGCAACATCCATATGATCGGGTTCGCAACCGAGCGTCTGGCTCGCCAGCGCCGCTGCATAGGCAACGGCAATGGGCTCGGTGCAGCCGAGTGCACAGACAAGCTCGCGGTTCAAAACATCGCAAAATGCGGCATCACGGATGGAATCGGTAGGCATAGGTATCTCCTGCTTGCATAACGGGCTGGACTCTCAAAAAAGTTGGCTCCTTTATTTGATAACAATGCATCAAAAACCGCAACCACGGTTCCGGCGGACGGCGCTCAAGCACAAATTGGCGGCATTATTCATGAGAGGCCGGCCTTGTTGCCTGCTAAAGCGTTTGACCAAAAAACGCCCGAGTGTTTACGCAAAAGTCGCGCTATCATGCAGTCGAACGCGGTAAAACCTTTAGCAATTCCGCCGCACGGACCAGAGAGGAACCACTCATGAAGATTGGTATCGGTAACGACCACGCCGCCGTCGAGCTCAAGAACATCATTTCCGAGCACCTGAAGGAGCGCGGATGCGAGGTCGTGAACTTTGGCACCGACACCTCCGAGAGCTTTGATTACCCCATCGCCGGCTACAAGGTGGGCAAGGCAGTTGCCAACGGCGACGTCGACCTGGGCATCCTGATCTGCGGCACCGGCGTCGGAATCAGCCTGGCCGCCAACAAGGTCGAGGGCGTTCGTGCCGTCGTGTGCTCCGAGCCCTTCAGCGCCAAGCTCTCGCGCATGCACAACAACACCAACGTGCTCGCCTTTGGCGCCCGCGTCGTGGGCTCCGAGCTCGCCAAGATGATCGTCGACGAGTGGCTCGACGCCGAGTTTGAGGGCGGCCGTCACGAGCGTCGCGTTAACCTCCTCAACGAGATCGACCACACGCGCGGCCTTAAGATCGTCGACGAGGCCTAAAGATTCACAAAGCCATACGACGCTAACGCCAGCCCCCGCCCGGAAGAAACATCCGGACGGGGGCTCTTTAGTAGATTTGTGGGGGTTTACCAAAAGTCTACTGGAATAAAAAGGGCGCCGCGGATGAAGTTCCGCGGCGCCCAAGCCACACGCTAACAGCTTTAAGGAGTCAAAGCTGGTTTAGCCAAAAAAGCGCTTGATCTCGATCTCGGCGTTCTCCAGGCAGTCGGAGCCGTGGATCACGTTGGCGTTGACATCGACAGCAAAGTCGCCGCGAATGGTGCCGGGGGCAGCATCAAGCGGGTTGGTGGCGCCCATAAGGGTGCGCATCTTGGAGACAGCGGAGAGGCCGGAAACGACCATCTTGACGACCGGACCGCTCGTCATAAAGTCGCAGAGACCGCCAAAGAAGGGCTTGTCGGCCAGATGGGCGTAGTGCTCCTCGACGGTAGCGCGCTCGAGCGTGGTCATCTCCATGCGCTCGATAACAAGGCCGCTGCGCTCAATGCGAGCAACGATCTCGCCGATCTTGCGATCGCGCACGGCGTCGGGCTTAATCATGATGAAGGTCTTCTCGATAGCCATAAGGTAGCCTTTCAAGTAGGTTCGCGCGTGCCCAAGTCCCATTCCGGCACCCGCCTGGACTGCATCGTAACAGAGTTCTAGCTGCAGTTAAACAAAAAGCCGTTTATTGAAGCGTTATTATTTATTAAAGCGCTCCATATGTGTCACTTCTGTTTCGAAGCCCGACTAGAGTACCATCCGTCCCACTTTCAACTGCAACGAACAGAACGGGCGGTCGATTGTCGCCCGTGAACGCACCCCCTTCACAACCTGCGCAAATGTCCTACAGAAGTTCTCGACAAGCTCCTTCCTTCTCTATAACAAAACGGGTGCCCACCATAGCGGGCACCCGTAAAGGCAAAATATGATGAACACACCAGACAGACGCATCCAATAAGCTAATTAGCTCCGTAGCCCATCTCGACGACCTTGGATAACGAGCCAAACACACCCTCATCGGCCGCGAGCTGCGCCTCGGCGCTTCCCAACTGCACGGCAACGGCAGCAGGGGCGGTACCACCCTCGGTCGTGCGCGCGGCGACAATCGACGGGATGTCGAGTGCCTCGGTAATGTCGCGCTCAAAGAGCGGACTTGCCTCCTGAAACACCTCAAACGGCAGGTCCTCAAGATTGCAGCCGCGCTTCTCACACATCAGGACAAGATGACCCACCACGGCATGTGCCTCGCGGAACGGCAGGCCGCGCTTTGCCAGGTAATCGGCAACATCAGTGGCTGCCAAGTGGCCCACACCACACTCGCGCGCCATGGCATCCTCGTTGACGGTCCAGGTCGAAATCATTCCGGCCATAACGGACAGGCACTGCATGAGCGTGTGAGCGGTATCGAGCGCGCCCTCCTTGTCCTCCTGCAAGTCCTTGTTATAAGCGAGCGGCAGGCCCTTCATGGTCACCAGCAGCTGCACCAGGTTGCCGTACACGCGACCGCTCTTACCGCGGATAAGCTCGGCAAAGTCGGGATTCTTCTTCTGCGGCATGATGGACGAGCCGGTGGAGTAGGAGTCTGAAAGCGTGATAAAGCCAAATTCGGAGCTCGACCACAGCACGATCTCCTCGGAAAGACGCGACAGGTGCATCGCCATGACGGATCCGGCGTAATGCAGATCGAGCAGGAAATCACGGTCGGAAACCGCATCGAGCGAGTTGGGAATCACGCCCGCAAAGCCAAGTTCGGCAGCCGTCATCTGGCGATCGAGCGGATAGCTCGTACCGGCAAGCGCGGCAGCACCCAGCGGGCAGTTGTCGGCGGCATCAAAGGCGGCCTTCAGGCGCGTAAAGTCGCGCGCGAACATCCAGGAATACGCCAGCAGATGATGCGAGAGCAGCACGGGCTGAGCGTGCTGCATATGCGTGTAGCCCGGAAGAATCACCTTGTCGTACTTCTTGGCCGCATCCACCAGCACATGGCGCAGCTCAAGATTGGCCTCCATGAGCTCCTTGGCCAGCGCCTTGACGCCCAGGCGCGTATCGGTCGCCACCTGGTCGTTGCGCGAACGCCCAGTATGCAAGCGTTTGCCAGCCTCGCCGATACGACGCGTCAGCTCGCTTTCGATGGACATATGAATGTCCTCGTCGTTGATATCAAAGGTGAAGTTGCCGGCATCGATATCCTGTTCGATTCCGGTCAGGCCCTCGGCAATCGCCTGCTCGTCCTCGGCGCTGATAATGCCCTGGGCCGCCAGCATCTTGGCATGTGCCTTAGATCCGGCGATATCCTGCTTATAGAGATGTTTGTCAACCGGCAACGACGCGCCAAACTCCTGCGTGACCTCGGCCACGCCTGCCTCAAAACGACCGCCCCAAAGAGCCATGGAACCGTCCCCTTTCATCAAATCCCAAAACAAGCGCCCAAAGCAATGCGCCCTGTCGCTAAAGCGATTTCTCAACCGCTAGTTTTGTATATTCCCCACCATGTGCGAGGCCATATAGCTAATTTGCAAAGAAGTGACGCGCCATGCACTTGGCGCCCAACGTCTCCCTCCGAATGTTGCCCTGCGAACCATCGATCCAGGCCTTTAGGCTCATAGGAACGTCCTCGACCTTTGCAGCATCGAACTCGGGCGCGAGGGCAAGTAAAGCATGCGCGATAGCATTGAACATAATGGATACTCCCCATATATATAGGCGCAGGGCCGTCAAATTGATAGGAGGAGCCCCGCCGGACAACCCCGGCGGGGCTCGGACTCAGCCGCAGACGCGGCATCATATATGCGGGCGGAACGTAGGGGCCACCGATGTTAAGAAGTGTCAGCAAGCATAACGAAAGGTAGGGACCCCATGCGCCCGTTATGTATCACGCGGATGGGCCGCGCGGATACCAAAGGAAGGAGGCGCTAGGCCTGGGCGGCAGCAGAGCTGGGGCCCTGGACCTTAGCCCACGTCTTGAGCGACAGCGTATCGATCTCGATAAAGCCGGCGCTGGCCTTCTCGTCAAACGTAGTGTCGCGGTCGTAGGTAGCCAGACCGTAGTCATACAGGCTAAACGGGCTCTTGCGGCCGACGACATGGCAGTTGCCCTTAAAGAACTTCAGACGGACGGTGCCGGTCACGAACTTCTGGGTGTCGGCCATAAAGGCATCGAGCGCGTTTTTGAGCGGGCTGTACCACTGGCCGTTGTACACGGCGGTGGCCCAATCCTGCTCGAGCTTAATCTTGGTCTTGAGCAGGTCGCCCTCGATGCAGATGTCCTCGAGCGCCTTGTGGGCGGTGATGAGCGTCAGGGCGCCAGGAACCTCGTAGCACTCGCGACTCTTGAGGCCCACCAGACGATCCTCGACCAGGTCGAGACGGCCAAAGCCGTTGTCACCCGAAATCTTGTTGAGGGCGATGACGATCTCGGAGAGTTTCATCTTCTTGCCATCGACGGCGACGGGCTTGCCCGCCTCAAACTCAATCTCGGTGCAGGTCGGGGTGTCCGGCGTGTCCTCGGGGTTCTTGGTCATAACCCAGGCGTCGTCGAGCGGCTCGTTCCAGGGATCCTCCAGGTGACCGCACTCGATGGCGCGACCCCACAGGTTGTCGTCGATGGAATAGGGGTTGTCGTTGGCGCCCTCGGGAACCGGCACGTTGTGGGCGTGAGCATAGGCAACCTCATCGGGACGGCACTTCAGATCCCACTCGCGAACCGGGGCGATAACCTTAAGCTCGGGGTCGAGGGCCTTGACGGCAGCCTCAAAACGAACCTGGTCGTTACCCTTGCCGGTGCAGCCGTGGGCGACGTAGGTCGCGCCAAACTCGTGAGCGACCTCGACAAGCTTCTTGGCGAGCAGCGGGCGAGACAGCGCGGAGAGCAGCGGGTACTTGTTCTCGTACATGGAGTTTGCGGCGATGGCCTTAGTCAGGAACTCATCGGAGAACTCGTCGCGCAGGTCGAGCACCTGGCAATCGAGAACGCCCAGGTCAAGCGCCTTCTGCTTCTTGGCATCCAAGCCGGTCTCCTCCTGGCCCACGTTGCCGCAGACGCAAACGACATCGAGATTCTTCTCGTCCTGGAGCCACTTGACACATACGGATGTATCAAGACCACCGGAATATGCGAGAACGACTTTTTCCTTGCTCATGGCTGTTTCCTTTCGCCCTTGGTAGCTAGTTAGAACATCGGTCAGTTGCAAGTCATTTCGAGGTCAAAAAACCGTGCAATATCAGGTTAAATAGCAAAAAGCAGCACAGCATGCTCTAGAAACATGCGTTTATATCGTGCTAAAACCCAACGACCTCAAAATGACTCTGTTGGGGCATTTCACCCCATACGAACAGAGACGATTGTTATCGTCGTCGGGAAATTGCGCGCTGGCGTCGGATGGCATTATCTGCAGTGGTGATGATCTTTACGAACTGCATCTGCCTCTCCTTTCACCTATCGCCGGGCGCAATTCTAATATCGTAAACGGTACCTTTTCTTCGGTAAGCGGTTGTATTTCCGTCTCCGTTTTCGATGGTCGCTATATTACGCTAAAGTGCCCGCAGCACAAGCGACAAATTCAAATTTCTGAAAAGTTTTTTCATTACTTTGTGAAGCGTGGTGCAAATACGCTCCGTTCCTGCGACAATACGCTCAGTTACTGGTTGATGGTTATAACGTCTGAAACAATTTCGAAACGAAAGGCGCGCTTTTATGCAAACTTACGAATCGGACACCAATATCGGAAGCATTAAGATTCTCGCCGTCGACATGGACAAGACGCTGCTCACCGACAAGCGCGTGTTGCCGCAGGGTCTTGATGAGCGCCTGGACAAGCTCGCCGACGCAGGCATCGTATTCTGCCCCGCCAGCGGACGGCCTGCCCCCAAGCTCGAGGAAATGTTCGAGAGCATTAAGAACCGCCTTGCTTTTTGTCCCGACAACGGAGCCTGCGTCATCTATCGCGGCAGCTATATCTATAAGAGCAACATCGATGTGGCGCTGTATCAGCAGGTGCTCGCCCGTGCCTCGGAGGACCCGCGTGCCGTTCCCGTCTTGTGCTGCTACGACGAGTTCTATGTGCTCGCCCGCGACCATCAGTACCACGACGAGATCAGCGTGTACTACAACACGATCAACTACGTCGATAGCTTTGAGGGCCTTGATATCGAGTCCAACAAGATTTCGATCTTCTTCCCCGCCTACGATGCCGAGCCTGCGTTTCGCGAGAACTACAGCCCCGAGTTCTCGGACAAGCTCTACGTCACCAACGCCGGGCGCGAGTGGATAGACTTTATGAACCTGGGCGTCGACAAGGGGTCGGGCGTCGCGCACCTGTGCGAGCAGCTGGGCATTGATATCGCTGATGCCGCCGCCGTGGGTGATACGTACAACGACATCCCCATGCTGGAGCGCGTCGGGCATAGCTTTATCGTGGATAATGCCGAGGAGCACATGAACGCGCACGCCAAATGGCGCATTCCGAGCAACAACGACGGGGGCGTACTGACGCTCATCGACGCCATCCTGGCGGCTCGGTAGCCGTCCCATCGGGCCTGACCGGGCGGCACGGGATAACTTTTCGCTCGGTCAGGTCCTGCGCAAGACGAAAGCCACATTAAGTGGCTTTCTTTGCGTGCGGAATCTACGAAAAGTTAACCCGTGCCGCCCGGCCAGGCCCTAGGTTTACTTTCCTGCCGCCAAGATGGCGTCTTGAGTGTCTAGATACTTAGCTGAAATGATTTGAGCAGAGGGGAGCTCCTTGTTGGGAGGGGCTCCCCTCTGTTTTGGTTACTGTGGGACAAATTAATCAGTAGTGTTTGTCCCAAATCTTAAGTATGTGGGGGCTTGCGTCTTGGGCGAGCTTGCCTTATGGAGTGCTTCCCTATTTCGCGTCGGCCCAGGTTATGCCGGTACTGGCTTCGGCGATCAACGGTACGCGGAGGTCCACTACGTGCTCCATGACGTCGCGGACCATGGCGGTGAGGCGCTCGACTTCGTCGACGGGGCACTCAAAGTCCAGTTCGTCGTGCACTTGCAGGATCATGTGAGCGGCAAAGCCCTCTTCTTCCAGGCGGCTGCTTACGCGGGCCATTGCGATCTTGATGATGTCGGCCGCGGTTCCCTGCATGGGGTGGTTCATGGCCGTGCGCTCGCCAAAACCGCGGAGCTGCGGATTTTTGGCCTTGAGCTCCGGAATATGACGACGGCGGCCGTACATGGTCTCGGCGTAGCCCGTCTGCTTGGCACGTGCCACCACGTTGTCGAGGAACGTGCGCACGCCCGGATAGGCCTCGTAGTAGCGGTCGATCATGTCGCGCGCCTCGGCCATCGAGATGTGCAGCGACTGCGACAGACCGTAGGCCTGCTGACCGTACACGATGCCAAAGTTCACGGCCTTGGCGCGGCTGCGCAGGTCGGGTGTCACCTCGGACACCGGCACGCCAAACACGCGCGCGGCCGTCTCGGCATGGAAGTCCTCGCCCTCGTTAAAGGCGCGCACCAGGTGCTCATCGCCCGAGAGATGCGCCAGCAGACGCAGCTCGATCTGCGAGTAGTCCACCGCCAAAAAGACGCTTCCCGCGCCTGCCGAAAACGCCGTCTTGACGGTACGGCCCAGCTCCGAGCGCGTCGGGATGTTCTGCAGGTTCGGGTCGCTCGAGGACAGACGCCCCGTTGCCGTGATGGTCTGGTTGTACGTGGTGTGCACGCGGCCGTCACCGCGGCGCAGTGGGCCCAGCGTGTCCAGATAGGTGGACTTGATCTTGGACTTCTCACGCCAATCCAAGATCAGACGCACGATTTCGTGGTCACGGGCAAGGTCGCTCAGCACCTTGGCGTTGGTCGAATAGTAACCGCGCTTGGTCTTTTTGAGGCCCTTGGTCGGAAGCCCCATAACGTCAAACAGCACGTGCGAGAGCTGCATGGGGCTGCCGATGTTAAAGGTCTCGTCACCTGCCAGGTCGCGAATGCTGCGCTCGACCTCGGCAATCTGGGTCGCCAGGCCCTCGGACAGACTATGCAGACGGTCGGGGTCTACAAGCATGCCTGCGCGCTCCATCTTGGCAAGCACCGGCACGAGCGGCATCTCGATGCCGTCGAACACGTTGGCAGCGTTCTCGCGGGCCATGCGGTCGCGCAGCGGTGCGACCAGCGCCAGCATCAAGGCCGCCGTGCGAGCGGCGGGCGCAGGAGCATCCTCGCCGGCACCCTCTGCACCGTGCGCCGCAGGCAGCGCCATCTGCAGATAGGTATCGGCCAGATACGCCTCGTCAAACTCGGAGCGGTCGGAATCCAACAGGTAGGCCGCGACCACGGTGTCGAAGATGCGCGTGGAATCGACTGCCAGCGGATCCATAAGCTCGGGCTCGGAAGAATCGATGGGCGAAAGCTCATGCAGTAGAGCCTTCGTATCCGGGCTCGCCACGCGGCCCTCCATAAACAGGCGCGCAAGCACACCGGCAATCACGCCGTGGGCGAAATTGAAGCCATCGACCACGGCAGTGGTACCGCCGTCGCCCTCCTCAAGCGCAAGCAGTCCCTTGGACGTCGCCAGCCACAGCGTGCGCGTCAGGCCAAAAAGCGCGCCCTCCTCCTTGTCATCGTCCACCACGGCGGCAATCCACTCGCCTGCATCAATCACGCGGGAGACCTCAGCCGCAACGGCACCAAGCGCGCCAGCATCGCCGGCGGCTGCGCGCAAAACGGCGGGAATCTCAAACGTGCTGGCAGCTGCCCCGCCCTCGCCGCCGATCAGCGCCAAGAAACGGTTCTGCATGGCGGTGATACCAAGCGTGCCCAGCGCCGCGGAAACCTCATCGGCGGAAAACGCCGGGAAGGACGTCGCCTCAAAATCGAGCTCAACGGGTGCATCGGTGCGGATGGTCGCCACCTTACGGCTCAGCAGCGCGTCGTCGATGTGTGCGCGCAGGTTTTCTCCCATCTTGCCCTTGACCTCGTCAGCATGCGCGATGACCTCGTCAAGGCTGCCGTACTGCGCGATGAGCGCACTCGCCTTTTTGGGGCCGATGCCCGGTACGCCGGGAATGTTGTCCGACGTATCGCCCTTCAGACCGTAAAAATCGGGCACGAGCGCCGGCGTGATGCCGTGATACAGGTCGTCCACGCTCTCGGGCGTCATGATCGCCACGTCGGACAGGCCCTTGCGAGTCGAGACCACGTTGACGTGCTCGGTCACGAGCTGATACATGTCGCGGTCGCCGGTCACCAGCAGCATGTCGCAGCCGGCCTCCTCGCCCAGGCGCGCCATGGTTCCCAGGATATCGTCGCCTTCCCAGCCCTCGGACTGCAAAATGGGCACGTTGAGCGCGGCGAGCAGCTCCTTGATCATGGGGAACTGCGCGTGCAGGTCGGGGTCCATGGGCGGGCGCTGCGCCTTGTACTGCGGCAGCATCTCCATACGCACGCGCGGCTTGCCCTTGTCAAACGCCACGACAACGCCGTCGGGATTAAAGGCATCGATCATCTTGAGGAACATGTTCAGAAAACCAAAGATCGCGTTGGTGGGGCGACCGTCCGGCGCGTTCATGGTCGGCGGCACGGCGTGGAAGGCGCGATGCATGAGCGAGTTGCCGTCGATGACGGCAAAGGTACGGCGCTTTTCAGACATATTGAATACCTCGCTTTGGGCTGGGCACGGTTTGCTCACACCAGTTTACACGCTCCCCGCCCCGCGGCCACCGCACATCAGGCTTCCCTGCCGCCGCGGGCCCGCGCGTGATACGATGGCTCACGGTACATCAACCAGCACGATCGATCCGAAAGGAGCCTGCGTCATGGAGCGTCCCTGCGCATGGAAAAAGTACACGCCACAGCAGATCGAGGAGCTCGAGGAGCTTTGCCGCGGCTATAAGCAGTTTTTGAGTGAGAACAAGACCGAGCGCCTGTGCGTCAAGGCCGGTATCAAGATGGCCGAGGAGGCGGGCTACGTCAATCTGGAGACCGTGATCGCCGAGGGCCGCGCGCTCAAGGCCGGCGACAAGGTGTACGCCGCCAACCACGGCAAGGACCTCATGCTCGTCAACCTGGGCACCGCCCCGCTCGAGCAGGGCTTTAACATCCTGGGCGCCCACGTGGACTCGCCGCGCCTGGACCTCAAGCAGAACCCCGCCTTCGAGGCCGGCGACATGGCTTATCTCGACACGCACTACTATGGCGGCGTCAAGAGCTACCACTGGGTCGCTTCCCCGCTCGCACTCGTAGGCGTCATCTGCAAAAAGGATGGCACCACCGTCGACATCAACATCGGTGACAAGGCCGACGACCCGGTCTTTACCATCTCCGACCTGCTGATCCACCTCTCGAGCGAGCAGATGGCCAAGCCCGCCAAGGACGCCGTCGACGCCGAGATCCTCGACGTGATCGTGGGCGGCCGTCCCGTCAAGTTTGACGAGGACGACAAGGACGCCCCCAAGGAGCCCGTCAAGCAGATGTTCCTGGATATCCTCAAGGAGCAGTACGACGTCGAGGAGGAGGACTTCCTCTCCGCCGAGATCGAGGTCGTGCCCGCCGGCCCCGCCCGTGACATGGGCCTCGACCGCTCCATGATTCTGGGCTATGGCCACGACGACCGTGTCTGCGCCTATCCGTCCATGCTCGCCCAGATCAACGTCGCCAACGTGGAGCGCACGAGCATCACACTCATCGTCGACAAGGAGGAGATCGGTTCCGTGGGTGCCACCGGCATGACGAGCCGCTTCTTCGAGAACACCGTCGCCGAGATCATGACGCTCGCCGGCGAGGATAGCCCGCTGGCCCTGCGCCGCGCGCTCGCCCGCAGCCGCATGCTCTCCTCCGACGTGTCCGCCGGCTTCGACCCGGGCTACGCCGGCAAGTTCGAAACCAAGAACGCAGCCTTTATGGGTCGCGGCCTGTGCTTTAACAAGTACACGGGCAGCCGCGGCAAGGGCGGCTCTAACGACGCCGACGCCGAGTATGTGGCCCTCATCCGCGACATCATGGACGAGGCCGGCGTGGACTTCCAGACCTGCGAGCTCGGTCGCGTCAACGCGGGCGGCGGCGGCACCATCGCATACATCATGGCTAAGTACGGCATGAACGTCATCGACTCTGGCGTTGCCGTCCTGTCCATGCACGCCCTGTGGGAGGTCGCTAACAAGGCCGATATCTACGAGGCCTATCGCGGCTACAAGGCCTTCATCGAGCGCGCGTAACCAACCCTTCATCAGTTGCGGTGAAATACAGACTAAACTGGCCCATAAACGGCCAAAACAGACCGTATTCCACCGCAACTTCCTTTTTGGCAGAGGAGAGTCCATGCTGCAGGTCGTCATTTCGCCCGCCAAGCAGATGTGCGCGGCCCAAGATGCTTTTGAAGTCCTGGGCATTCCACCCTTTGCGCGCGAGACGGCTCGCCTCCACCGCGCACTGCTAGATATCGAGCGGAATGAAGGCAGCGACAGCCTGCAGGCGCTATGGAACGTGAGTGACAAACTGCTGGGGCCTTGCCTCAACACCCTGCATGAGTTCGGGCCCATCCTGAAAAACGGCGATCTCGACAATCCCGCACTCGCCTGTCACCTCTCCCCTGCCGTCATGTCCTACCACGGCATTCAATACCAGAGCATGGCGCCCGAGGTGATGGATTCCGCGCAGCTCGCATGGCTGCAAAGCCACCTGTGGATCCTCTCTGGCCTCTACGGGTGCGTTCGCCCCTTTCATGCCGTCGAACCGTATCGGCTGGAGATGGGCGCGAAGCTCGCCGTTGACGATGCCCGAGACCTCTATGCGTTTTGGAGCGACAAGCTCGCGCGGGCTATCGCCCCGGCAGGCTCAAACACCACGATCGTCAACCTCGCCAGCGTAGAGTACGCCAAAGCCGTTCTGCCCCATCTCGCGGGCGACGCCACGGTCGTCACGTGCCTCTTTGGCGAAGGCATCCGCAACGGCAAGCCCATCCAGCGCTCGACCGCCAGCAAAAAGGCACGTGGTTCCATGGTGCGCTGGATGGCAGAAAACAAGCTCGAGGATGTAAGCGGGCTCACCGCGTTTGACGTTGGTTATCGTCACTTTCCCGAGCTTTCAAATAAGAACACTTTGGTCTTCCTGAACGAACAGACCTTGTAGGACCACCGCTACTTTTGAATGTGCTGCCTAGGCACGGCGTCTATTCCGCCAAGCCGTCGGCTTTGGCAACTTCGTTTGTCGAGCCATTTTGGTAGGTAATCTTAACGTGCTCTACCTCGGACACCGCAACACCCGATGGGGGCTCCAAGCGCCATTCCGTCAGCGCGATATCCATAGTCGTAGGCACGTCGCCCTGATTCTTGAGCTTCACCGTCAGCGTTTTGAGCGCCGCATCATACGTCACGCGTTCGATTTCTTCGCCCGGAATAGACCCGCCGCTCAACTGCAGCTGCACAAACTCGTCGCGCGGATACCAATAGTCGCCCGGCGCGGCAACGGTATTGCCGCCCGTAACCTTCACTGTCATGATCGGCAGGGCATCGTCGGCCTCGAACTCCCATGCAGCGCCGCCGTGACCGCCAAACGTCCAGATACAAAAGGCAATCACCAGCACGGCAAGCACCGCAAAACCAATCGCGACAAGGCCATGGTGCGCACGGCTTTCCTCGGCCGATACATCCCATTGCGTCTCTCGATATAGATGCTTGTCTTCCATGTTCGCCTCCCCACAGGCACGCTCGTTAGGCCAATCGTACCCATTCGAGCTATACTTGAGCCCATTACATAAACGGGGAGCTTGCAGGACAAGACGGCAGGCTGAGACTGGGCGCGCCCGCCCTGACCCGCAAACCTGATATGGGTAATGCCAACGAAGGGAGCCGTGCCAATGAGCACACAGACCGAGCCCAAGCTCGTCACGCAAATCGACTTCGCCCGCGCCGGGCAGATCACGCCGCAGATGAAGGAAGTCGCCGAGCGCGAGCATCGCGACCCCGAGTACATCCGCGAGCGCGTGGCCGACGGCCGCATCGCCATTCCCGCCAACATCGTGCACATCAAAAAAGGCATGCGCGCCTTTGGCGTCGGCGAGGGCCTGTCTACTAAGGTCAACGTCAACCTGGGCATCTCGGGCGATAAAGCCGATGCCGCCGAGGAATGGAAGAAGGTCAAGATCGCCGAGGACTTTGGCGCCGACGCCATCATGGACCTTTCCAACTCGGGCAAGACGCGCCAGTTCCGCCAGCAGCTCATCGACGAGACGCCGCTCATGGTGGGCACCGTCCCCATGTACGACGCCATCGGCTACATGGAAAAGCCGCTGGTCAAGCTTACCAAGGATGACCTGTTCGAGGTCGTGCGCGCGCACGCCGAGGACGGCGTGGACTTTATGACCATCCACTGCGGCATCAACAAGTCGGTCACCAAGACCTTTAAGGAGACCGGCCGCTTGATGAACATCGTGAGCCGCGGCGGCTCGCTGCTGTTTGGCTGGATGGAGGTCACCGGCAACGAAAACCCCTTCTACGAGTACTTTGACGAGCTGCTCGAGATCTGCCACGAGTACGACGTGACGATTTCGCTCGGCGACTCCTGCCGCCCGGGCTGCCTCTACGACTCCAACGACGCCACCGAGACCGCTGAGATGATCGAGCTGGGCAAGCTGTGCAAGCGCGCTTGGGCTGCCGGCGTCCAGGTCATGGTCGAGGGTCCGGGTCACATGGCGCTCGACGAGATCGCCGCCAACATGAAACTGCAGAAGCGCCTGTGCCACAATGCCCCGTTCTATGTGCTCGGGCCGCTGGTGACCGATATCGGCGTGGGTTACGACCACATCACCGCTGCCATCGGCGGCGCCATCTCCGCCAGCTCCGGTGCCGACTTCCTGTGCTACGTGACGCCGGCCGAGCACCTGTGCCTGCCCAACGCCCAGGACGTGCTCGATGGCCTCATGGCCACCAAGATCGCCGCACACGCCGCCGACATCGCCAAGAAGGTACCCCACGCCCGCGACATGGACGACAAGATGGGCCAGGCACGCCGCAAGCTCGACTGGGACTCCATGTGGAAGTGCGCGCTCGACCCGGTCACCGGCAAGAAGCGCTACGAGGAATCCCCCGCCGCCACCGAGGGCACTTGCACCATGTGTGGCAAGATGTGCGCCGTCCGCACCGTCAACAAGGTGTTCGAGGGTACGACGATCGATCTCGGCATGGAGGACTAACTCGTCACCGGAGCCACAATCGCTAACATGGTGTTCGTCAATTGTTGACGTGTGAACATTTGCTTACATTTGCGTAAAGATTGCATCGCCCGCCCGGGTTCGACATAGAAGTCGGCCCGGGCATCTTTATAATGCTGGCTTAAAGACCCATTTGATTCCGACCGAACAAGGGAGCAAACATGGATCGCAGTAAGGTACCTGCCGTCCTGTCCATCGCAGGATCCGATTCCAGCGGTGGCGCCGGCATTCAGGCCGACATCAAGACCATCACGGCGCACCGCCTGTATGCCGAGACGGCCATCACCGCCATCACCGCACAAAACACGCTCGGTGTCACCGCCGTGCAGAATATCTCCCCTGATATCGTCGCTGCGCAGATCGACGCCGTATTTGACGATATCCGCCCCAGCGCCGTCAAGATCGGCATGGTTTCCTCTGCCGAGATTATCGAGGTTATCGCCGACCGCCTGAGCGCCTGGAACGCGACAAACGTGGTCGTCGACCCCGTCATGGTAGCCACCTCGGGCGCACGGCTGATTGCCGAAGATGCCGCCGAGGCGCTCACCCGCCGCCTGTTCCCACTAGCAACCGTCATCACGCCCAATATTCCCGAGGCCATGGCCTTGCTCGACTACGAGGTCGACTCCGAACGCACACAGCAAAATGCTGCCATGCTCCTCACCCGCCGCTTTGGTTGCGCATCCCTCGTTAAGGGTGGGCATCTTGTCAACGAGGCCAACGATGTATTGGCCGAACCCGCGCCACTCGATAACGAAGGCAACCATATGGGCGATCCGCTCACCACGTGGTTCCGCCACAAGCGCATCGAAACCGGCAACACGCATGGCACCGGCTGCACGCTTTCATCCGCCATCGCCTGCGCATTGGCGCAGGGCATGGATCTTGCCGACGCCGTCAACGCCGGCAAGGCATACCTGACAGGCGCTCTGGCCGCCGGCCTGAACATGGGCAAAGGCTCCGGCCCCGTCAACCACATGTGGCAGTACTAAATAGCCAGTAACCTGCCAAAAAGAGACAGGCTACCTTGCACCAAAAACCGTCGCAACATTCGATGAAAATCGTGCAAACGCAAAAAATCATTAAATGTTGCGACGGTTTGATTTTAGATAGCGGTCGAGCAAAGGACCAGAGCGCCTATTCGTCGGCGAGTTGAATTCCCAACAAACCCGAGAGTGCCAGCGCCTGCTCGGCATTGACCGTCAAGCCACGCAACTCATGGTAATCGCCCGAAACAACGGGCGCTGCAAATGTACAGCGCGACACATCAACGCCGGAAAGCGACGTCTTGAACACATCAACACGCGTCAGGTCACAGCCATCCAGGCGTATCTGACCCAGCTTGGCACCCTGAAACGCAGCCTCTCTCAGACGTGTATCGCATGCTGTCATAGGGCCAATGCGTCCCTCCGAAAGGTTCGCATAGCTCAAATCGCACGATCCAAACGACACGCTCGACAGGCGCGCCTTGAGCAAGTTGAGCCCCGGTGCCGAGCAGTCAACGAAGTCACAGCGGCTGAGCCAGCAGCCTTCCATGTTGCAGCGGATAAAGCGGCAACCGCGAAACACCACGTCGCGAAACGTCGAGCCGTTCCAGTCAACGCTATCGAACTCGCAAGATCGGAACACAACGCCATCGAAGGTCGCGCCGTTCGCCACGTCGTAGGCAAGATCCAAATCCTCAAAAGCGGTATTGGAGACGAGCTCATCGCCCTCGGCAAAGAGGTCGATGAGCTCGTCCATGCCCATATGGCAGCCAATCCGTTCGTTTACCCGGGCAAAACCACCGCAAAGGTGCCTGTCCCCTTTGCGGTGGCTTGGGGTCGCGCTACTCACCGAGCATCTCTTGGAGCTTGGCTGCCACGGCATGTCCCAAGCTCTCGTGGCTTTCGGGCATCATATGCAGATAGTCGATATCGCCCGGCTCGGCAAACTCGGCGGCATTCAAAAAGTCGCAGCCAAACTGCTCGGCCACGTGCGCATAGTACTCGCCAAAATGTTCAGATGCCTCGACGGAACGCTCGTCAAAATCGGTCATATATACATCGGCGATCTGCGGCTTGATCTTGATAGGAGCCATCAGCAGGATGCGCGGGCAAGGCGCAGCGTCGGTCCACGGAAACGCGCGGACGGCGCGAATCAGCGCCATGGCGCCACGGGCGATATCGGAAGCTGTCACGTTAAAGACCGTCTTACAGTCGTTGGTGCCCAGCATGATCACAATGGCGTCCAGCGGCTTATGGGCCTCGAGCAGCATCGGAAGCGCGCGAATGCCGTTGAGGTTAGTGTCCAGATGGCACATGTCGTCGCGTACCGTCGTGCGGCCGTTGAGGCCTTCTTCAATTACATGCCAGCCCTCGCCTAAGTCACGTTGGACCACGCCACACCAGCGCACATCCTGCGCATAGCGCACCGCGGTACCGTCGCGCATGCCCGCCGGATCGTAACCATAGGTGTTGCTGTCACCAAAGCACAGAACGTTTTTCATCGTAAGCTCCCCACTCAATAAAAAGCCGACAGGAGCAGCCTCTCCCGTCGGCTCGGTATATCGCATCACGAGCACCGTTTACAGGTACTTGCGCCAGTCGTCGTCATCCTCGTCATCCTCGGCAGCGGCCTGAGCCTGCTCGGCGGCACGGGCGGCTGCGGCGCGGGCGGCAACCTGAGCATAGGACTCCTCGTTTCGCTCGGGGAAGTTTGCCAGCACGTGCTCGAATTTGGCGAAGTCCTCGTCCCAGCGCGTAGAGGGCACGGCAAAGAAGACCTGCTTGACCTTGAAGTCGCCCGATGCGAGCTCCTTGCGGAAGAGCTCGGCCACGGCCTCGGCATCAAAGCCGTTGTTGTCGCAGCCCCATGCGCCCAGCACGAGCTTCTCGCGACCCAACTCGTCGCAGATGGCGAGCACAAAGCGAATGCGGTCGCGCAGGGCATCCAGCAGAGCATCATCGCTCACGCGATACTCCTGGCGGGCGCGCTTAACGTTGGGCGCGGCGGCCACGATCACGTCGGCGTATGCATGCACGTGGTTGCGGTCGAAGCGCACCGCAGGCACCACTAGGGCACGGTTACGATAGAGCTCGCAGTTGATGTTGCGGCGACGGTTCTCGCCGTACCACTTACGCTGCCTATCGAGAACGTTGTACAGATACGAATCGGCGCACAGCGTGGCCTCCTGGCCCAGATAACCCTGAATATATCCACCGCCCGGATTGGTAAACGAGGCAAAGGCGAGCACGGCCATGTCGCAGAACTGCGCATAGCCGCGACCGTTATCGAGGATTGCCTGCGTGGCGGAGGCATCAAGCACAGTGACCTCGGGCAGGACCGGAGCGGGCTCCTCAGCAGGCGCGGACTCAGCTTCGGCGATTTCCTCGGCAGGCTCCTCGACGGGCTCGGGCGCCGCCTCGGTCTCGGGCGCTGCCTCGACCTCGGCAGTCTCCGCGTTCTCGACGTCCTCGGCGACCTGCTCTTCGGGGGCCACAGCACTCTGAACCTTGGCCTTCATCGCCGCGACAAAGCCGGCAGGCATACCGTCAAACTCGCGCACGCCGGCAAGCGAGCGCTCGATATCCTTGGCACACGCCTCGGACACAGTTGCCACGTGACGCTCGGCGGCCTTGGCACGGGCCTCGCGCTTGGGGTTGGGCTGCCCTGCGCGGCCGGTCCTGCGGTTACGGTTCCTGTTGTCGACGTCTGCCATAAGTGGTCACCTTTCCTGTCGCTGCCGTTATCGGCTTTTCCCATCCATGATACCCCGCCGCGTACAAAAAAGACGGCCCCGAAGGACCGCCTTTCGCATTGATTTACGCGCGCGGCAAGCACCGCTGCAACTCGCCGCTAGTCGCGACGACCAAGGATATTCAGGATGCGCAGGAACACGTTGATGATATCCACGAACAGGTTGGACGCCATGAGCACGGCGTTGGGCAGCGTGGGCGGCACCGTCGTGGCCACATAGGTGTCATAGCCAATAAAACCGGCGAACACCACGATTACGATCAGGTCGGTAATAGACTGCGAAACACCCATAAACATCAGCACGATCTCGACCAGGATCGTGGCAAGCAGAACGCCAAAACCGATGCCGTACACGCGCTGGAAGAACTTGGGGAAGGTCACGCCCAGCGCGCCAAAGACAAAGGTGATGGCGGCGGTGGCGATAAAGGCGGTGTTGATGGTGGGCAGGTCGTAGTTGGCAAGGCCAAACGACGCGGTCAGGCCAAAGGTGCTCGCAAAGATCACGTAACCCGTGAGCGACAGGCCCACAGACTGCTTGCCCGCGGCAGCCGACATCATGACAATGCCGACGATGGTCAAAATAAACGAGCCAAAGACCAGCGGCAAAGCGGCGCCGCTCATCATCATGCGGGCAAACGCCATGGTGCTCGTAAAGTAGGCGCCGGCACCCATGGCGCAAAAGCCCAAAAAGATCAGGGCGGACATGACAAGGTTGTACGCACGCGGCGACATCTCCTTGGCACGGCTTGCACCGGTCTCGATGGGGCCGTTCTGATAGCCCTGGATATCATTCATGCTTTCGTCCTTTCAGATAGCGCCGCGACAGCAGCGCCTTAAGCGACAAGATTTCTGCCATTGTACCCAAATGCCACACGTTTTACCTGCGGCGCCCACCCTCGAGCGTGCAGTCAAACGCCCAGACCCACCAACGCATCACGTGGGTCTGCAAGCCGTCCGGCCGTTCGCGCGCCTGGTCCTCCAGATACAACTCGGTCGCATGACCGCCAAAACGAACCTTATAGGTTGCCGTACGAATGCCGTGAACCGTCAGGCCAAACCCAGTGGTCGAGACAATCTCGTCAATCGTAAAGCAGCGACCGTCAACCCAGCAGACGGTGACCGGCACGACTTGTCCGCCCGCGAGGATGCGAGCCACGACGTCCACATACTGCTTGTGCACGCGCCGAGTTTTGCCATCTGTCTGTCGATATTCCATGCCCCTATTATCGAACGCATGTTTGCATATTGTAAAGCGAACAGGCTGTGGTTTTGGCGTGTCGGACCGCATGCGCACGTCCGCACGACGTGTTAGCAAAAAGAACACCGGAGGTCAACAGGGCTGATATTTAATTTTAGTACCCAAAAATTCACTTCTCCCATCAGAACTCGGTAAAGAAACCCGCAGGAGGTGATACGATTTATCATGTTTTTGTAACGTTTCTGCAAACTTCGAGAAAGCCCATATATGGACGTAACGTTCTCAACCTTCCTCGGCCAACTTGTGTCGAACCCAGTCCTTGCCGTCACCGTGATTCTCGCGCTCGGCGCCATCTTCGTCAACGGATGGACCGACGCGCCCAACGCCATCGCGACCTGCGTCACTACGCGTTGCATGCCCGCCCGCGCTGCCATTCTCATGAGCGCCGCATTCAACTTCCTCGGCGTGCTCATCATGACGCACTTTAACGCGAGCGTCGCCAACACCATCTCACATATCGTCGACTTTGGCGGAAATAGCACCATGGCGCTCGCGTGCCTGTGCGCGGCGCTGTTCTCCATCGTCGTCTACGGCGCCACAGCGTCGCGTTTTGGCATCCCCACCTCGCAAAGCCACAGCCTTATCGCCGGCCTGACCGGTGCCGCTATCGCCCTCGGCGGCGCGAGCAGCGTCAACGTCCACGAGTGGATGAAGGTCATCTACGGCCTGGCGCTCTCCATCGGCCTGGGCTTTGTCATGGGTTGGGTCCTGTGCAAGCTCGTCTCGATTCTTTTTGCCGCCGCCAACAGGCGACGTGCCAACGTCTTCTTTAAATACGCTCAGATCGCGAGTGCCGCGGCCATGAGCTTCATGCACGGCGCGCAGGATGGACAGAAGTTCATCGGCGTGCTCTTTTTAGGCGTGGCCTTCGCCAACGGCCAGACGAGCGTCGGCGATGCCGGCATCCCCATCTGGATTATGCTGCTGTGCTCGGCCACTATGGGTATCGGCACCAGCGTGGGCGGCGAGCGCATCATCAAGTCCGTCGGCCAGAGCATGGTTAAGCTCGAGAAGTATCAGGGTTTCTCTGCCGACCTCGCGGGCGCCGCGAACCTGCTACTTGCCACCCTTACCGGCATCCCCGTGTCATCCACGCACATCAAAACCTGCGCCATCATGGGCGTCGGCGCCGTCAAGCGCCTCTCAGCCATCAACTTCGGCGTCGTCAAGGACATGATGTTCACCTGGTTCTTCACCTTCCCCGCTTGCGGACTCATCAGCTTTTTCATGGCCAAGCTGTTCATGATGTTCCTCTAGTCAAACCGAGTGTCCATCCGGACCGCAACACTTCGCCTACCCGTCTTCGCCTCGAAAGGACCCACCCATGGCAAAGAAACCCAATTCGTTCTACTTTGACAACTACGTCGCCTGCGCCGACCTCGCCGTCCAGGCCGCCGAGCTGCTTACCCAGATTTTTGAGAACTTCGATCCCGCGAAGATTCACGATATGCTCGAGGAGATGCATGCCATTGAGCATGCGGCAGACAAGAAGCACCACGAGCTTGAAGACGCCCTGCTCACCGCCTTTATCACCCCGCTCGAGCGCGAGGATCTGAATCTGATGAGCTGCTCACTCGACACCGTGCTCGACCGCATCGAGGGCGTCGTGCAGCGCGTCTACTTCACCAACATTCAGAGCATCCATCCCGACGCCATCGTCATCGCCCACAAGGTGACCGACGCTTGCCGCGCCATGAAGGACCTGATGGTCGAGCTGCCCAACTACCGCAAGTCCAAAACGCTGCGCGAACTGGTCATCCAGATCAACACCATCGAATCCGAGGCCGACGAGCTCTACATCAACGCCATGCGCAACCTGCACGTTAACGGCAAGGACCCGCTCGAGGTCATCGCCTGGCGTGACGTATATGCCTTCCTGGAGTACTGCGCCGACTGCTGTGAGAATGTGGCCGATGTCGTGGATTCGATCGTCATGAAGAACAGTTAATTGGGGGTACGTGTCCCGGCGGCGAAGGGCCGGCCACGGTTTGCTTTCTCACTCCGGCTGCTTTGCAGAGTCGTTCGAAAGTAAACCGTGGCCGGCCCTTCGCCTTACGTACCACCATTGGGAACTTTGGCTGATACTTTGAAAGCGATGGGGCTTTTGTTAGCAGGGCCTTTGGGCCCGGTTGGGAACTTTGGGACCGCCTCAAACGTTTGGCTGGATGGTGCTTTGGGTACCCTTTATTTTGCTTTGGATCGATTCGTTGACTTTGGAGGGCTTGGTTATGGGTTATTTGGATTTGGCTCGTGGTCGGTATTCTTGTCGTTCTTTTGAGGATCGGGCTGTGGAGCAGTCGGTGGTGGATGCTGTTGTTGAGGCTGGGCGGATTGCTCCTTCTGCTTGTAATAATCATCCTTCTCGTGTGATGGTGTTGGATACGCCTGAGCTGTTGGAGAAAGCCGCTGCCTGTCAGCCTCGGTTTGCTCGTGATGGGTCTATCTTTGGGGCTCCGCTTGTCTTCCTCATTTGCAGCGTTACCGATGATGCTTGGGTGCGCCCGTATGATCAGATGAATTCCAGTGAAATCGATACGTCCATCGTGTGTGATCAGATGATGATGGAGGCCACCGAGCAGGGCCTGGGAACGTGCTGGGTGTGCCATTTTAAGCCCGAGGTGGCCCGTGAGCAGTTCGACCTGCCCGAGGGTGTCTATCCCTATCATATGCTCGTCTGTGGCTATCCTGCCGACCATATCGCCGACCCCGAGCATCGAGAGGCTCGCACCATTCCCCTCTCCGACTTCCTCCTCAAGTAGATTTTTGGGACATGCCTTAAAATCTACCTTCTACCACGCGCCCTTCGCCGAGTTCTGCGCCACCGCATCCAGAGCTCGGCGTTTTGTTTTCCAACCCGCATGCATCCAAAAAAGGAGCCCACTAATGCGAGCTCCTCTTACGGACACTAGATTGTAGTTCTGGTGCTAGTCCAGGTCGTCGGCGGCAAAGTTGTCGATCGGGGCGAAGGGATCGGCCACGGGGACAACCGGGTCAGCGACGGGCAGCGGCTCAGCGGGAACAGTCACCGCAGGAGAAGCGGCAGAACCGACCGGCGTGGAGGCCATGAGGTCGGCCGGGAAGGAGTTCTGGGCATCGTCCATGAAGTGCTGGATGAGCTTGAGGTACTCGGCCTTGAACTCCTCGCGGGAAGCCTTGAGACGATCGATTTCCTCGAGCTCGGCCTGCTTCTCGGTCAGAGCCTGGCGGATAACCTCGCGGGCCTTAGCGTCAGCCTCGTTGCGGATACGCTCAGCGTTCTCGTTGGCATCGTTGACGATGGTCTCAGCGGTCTGCTGGGCAGCGATCAGGGCAGCGGAAATCTGGCGCTCCTGAGCGGAGAAGTCAGGGGCGGGAGCAGCCACGGGGGCGGCAGGAACGGCTTGGGCGGTGGCATCCTGAGCCTGGGCAAGCTGAGCCTGCGCATCGGCAAGCTGCTGCTCGGTAGCAGTCAGGCGACCCTTAAGGTCGACGATCTTAGCGAGCATAGCGTCAACCTCGGAGGACAGCGTCTCCAAGAAGACGTCGACCTCGGCGGGATCGTAGCCACGCTTGGCCTCAGAGAAAGTCTGAGCCTGGATGTCTGCAGGGGTAATAGCCATAACAAGTCTCCTTTTTCATCGCCTCGGCGCTACACGCCCGACGTAAGTTACTAAGTCAGTTCTATACGAGTATACCTATAAGAAGCTGCAGAACCAGCCTCTGCACCAACTGCAACGCAATAATCGCAACGACCGGCGAAAAATCGATACCGCCCATCGGCGGGATGAAACGACGGAACAGGTTGAGCCACGGACCGCACACGCTATCGAGCACCGCAGCAATATCCTGAAGCAAACCACCCTGCTTCATGGGAATCCACGTCATAAAGCAGTAGACGACAATGAGCGTGGAATAGAAGTTGAACAGCGTGTTGACCAGCTGGACGATAGTGTAGATGTTGATGGGAATCTCCTCGTCTTGTCTTTACTTAAGGTAGCCGTCGGCACGAAGCTTCTTGAGATCGGAATCTTTGACCTCGCAACCGGCGGGCAGCACCATGAACACGCGGTCGCCCACCTCCTTGACCGTGGCGCCCAGACCGCAGGCAAAGCCGTAAGAGAAGTCCAAGACGCGCTTGGCAACTTCGGTGCGTACGCCCACAAAAATCAGTGCGACAGGCTGCTTGGTGCGAACGCGGCGCACCACGGTCTCCACGTCGTCATAGCTCTCGGGGCGCAGGACATAGGCCGGCAGCTGCGGCGTGGCGTTGATGATATTGCTCGCATAGGCCGAGGCATCGCTCGGTGCAGGCGCGGGTGCAGCGGCGGCACGGGCGCGGGTGTTCTCGGCGTAGCTCGACGGCGTGTCATAGGCACCAGGACGATAACCGCTCGCAACGCTGTCCTGCGAGCGCGAAGGCGGGTTATACGTCGTGGCATGGCGGGAGTCATCGCCGACCAGCTGACCGGAGCGCGTATACACGGCAACCGACTCAGCTTCACCGCGGCGCGTCTGACCAAGCAGGCCGTTGCTCGGCTCGTCTTGGGTGTAGAAGCCCTCGCCCGAAGCACCGCCGTAGCCGTTGCCCTGATAACTATCGTCATAGCCGTCATCGTAGCCGTAGTCGTCGTCCTGGCCATAACCCTGGTCGTAACCCTGCTGGCCGCCCAGGTGCATCTTATTTTTAATCTCGTCAAGGAAGCCCATGGTTGTGTCCTCTCGCGGTTTAGTGCAGGCGCCCCGATAATCAGTGCGCACTTCAGAGCCTTATTTTACTGCAAACTCCGGGCTAAATACTACCCTGCCCAGGCGAACGAGCGTAGAGCCCTCCTCAAGGGCAGGCTCAAAGTCCTCGCTCATGCCGCAGGAAAGCTCAGGCAGGTTCAAATCGGGATGCGCCGCCTCCAGCTCATCCCTCAGCTCACGAAGCCCCGCAAAGGTGCGGCGTGCCACATCCTTATTCCCCCGGGGCGCCATAGTCATAAGCCCCTGCACGCAAATTCCCTCAAGTTCCGCAAGCTCACCCGCGGCGGCGCGAATCTCATCGGGCGAAAAGCCTCCCTTCGACTCCTCACCACTCACATTGACCTCAATGAGCACACGCTGGGGGCCGGCGAGCTCGCCTGCCTCAATCTTGCGGACAGCACGGCTCGAGATCGCCTGCGCCAGATGCAGCGAACCCACCGAGTGAATCAGCTCGGCTGAGCCCAGCACCGCATTGATCTTATTGGTCTGCAGGTTGCCGATCATATCGAAGCGCACCTCGGGCAGCTCCGGATGCTCCGCCAGACCCGTGAGCTTGCGAACCAGCTCCTGCGGGCGGTTCTCGGCAAAATGGCGATACCCCGCCTGGATGGCGGCAACGGTCTCATCGACACCAACGGTCTTGGACACGGCAATGAGGCTCGCGGCGTCGTGGGGACGGCCTGCGCGATCGAGCGCCGCATAAAAACGTTCCAGAATCTGCTCGCGGCGAGCGCGCATCAAGTCCAAATAGTTATCCATTGCCAATCGCCTCCGCTGACGGCCAAACAAGTAGTCCCATGCTAACGCAAGAGCGCGGCCCCGCATGTGCAAGGCCGCGCTCACTTAGGTATTTACAATCTTTCGACGAACGGGATTACTTACTCCTCGTCGTCCTCGTCATCGTCCTCGTCCTCAAGATGATCGAGCAGGTAGCGAAGTCCCTCGCTGACCTCGTTAACGGGCACCTTGGCAACGTAGCGCGCATCGACGGCGGGCCTCATGATGACGCCCTCGCCCGAAGGCACGCGCATGCTCTCGAGCTCGTCCTCGTCCGTGCGGGCGATATCGCCGGCATTCATGCGCTGACCAGTCAGCAGGAAGGTCAGGCGGCAGGCGGCATCGATGGAAATCGAGGCGATGCGATCGAGGTAGCGCGAAACCATGATGGCGCGGCGCAGGTCGTCATAGTTGCTGTCGTCGTCCATAAAGTCGCCCGTATCCATACGGTTAAAGGTGCGGAAGAACTTCTCGTAGGCGGCGTGCACTGGCTCGTCCTCGACGGCCAAGTTGCAGATGATGGACATGTCGTTGGTGACGAGCGCAGAAAGCGAAGAGCCCAGCACCTGGTAGACGGCCTCAGCCTCGGCCTCGACCGTGCCGACAAGCTCCTTGGGCAGCGAGATGTCGGCCTTGATCATATGACGCGTGGCACGGCAGATCTGACGGACCTTATCGGTCATGCGTTGCAGGTTAAAGTCGACGTAGATGATCGTCTGAAGCAGGCGGAAGTCGGAGGCGACCGGTGACTGCGTGGCAATCAGGTTGTAGCAGACGGCCTCCAGGTTGGCGCAGCGTGCGTCAATCGAAAGCGTGCGCTTCTTGGTCTTGGTGGCGAGCTTGCGGTCGTCGGTCACATAGGCCTTAACGGCATCGTGGAGGGCCAGATCGACGGCCTCGTAGATGCTCAGCATCTCGTGGCGGGCCTCGATGAGCTGACGGGAAAACAGTTTACGCATGGTTCACTCCAATCAGTTGGGTGCGGTCATGCCGCCCGCACAGTGAATACGCACCGGACCAGGTCCGATCGGCTTGGGACTAGTCGCACCGATCAGCCAAAGCGGCCGGTGATATAGTCTTCCGTCCGCGAGTCCACCGGGCTGGTGAAGATCGCGTCGGTTTGACCATACTCGATGAGCGTGGCAGGCTCACCGGCAACTTCCTGCAAGAAGAATGCGGTGTAGTCGCTGATACGAGCTGCCTGCTGCATTGAATGCGTGACGATGATGATCGTCATCTCGGGCGCCAGCTCGGCCATCAAATCCTCGACCTTAGAGACGGACGTGGGGTCGATGGCGGAGCAGGGCTCGTCCATCAGGAGGACATCGGGTTGCACCGCAAGCACGCGCGCGATGCACAGACGCTGCTGCTGACCGCCCGAGAGCGCCAAACCATCCTTGTTGAGCTGATTGGATACCTCTTTCCAGAGGTTGGCGCGCTTGAGCGATTCTTCCACGATGTCATCGAGGTCGCTTTTGCTAGTCACGCCCTGCAGACGAGGGCCAAAGGCGACATTCTCGTAGATGGATTTGGGAAACGGGTTGGGCTGCTGAAAAATCATGCCCACGCGGCGACGGAGGTCGACCGGGTCGACGCCCTCGGCATAGATATCGTTGCCGTCGAGCGTCATGGTGCCCTCGACGCGCGTACCCTCGATCAGGTCATTCATGCGGTTGATGCAGCGCAAAAACGTCGACTTGCCGCAGCCCGAAGGGCCAATGAAGGAGGTGATGGCGTTTTTGGCGATGTTGAGGTCGAGCCCCGTCAGCGCATGAAAGTCACCGTACCAAAAGTTGAAATCCTTGGCCGTAATGGCCGCTTGCTCCAGCGTGGGAGCGGACTGATAAACGGACATGGGACTCCTTAACTAGCGACGCTTGCGCGACAGGAAGCGCGCAAACAGGTTGAAGGCCAGAATGATCACCATCAGCAAGAGCGCGGTGCCGTAGGCTGCGTTCATGTTGATGCCGTCGTTGGCAAGCAGGTACAGGTGAACGGTCATGGGGCGGCCGGAATCGAGCGGCGAGATAGGTAGATTGATGGCCTGGCCCATGGTGTAGAGCACCACGGCGGTCTCGCCAATGGCACGGCCGATGGCAAGGACAATGCCCGTGGCAATACGGCCAAAGGCAGAAGGAAGCACGATCTTGGAGACAACCTGCCACTTGGTGGCGCCCAGGCCATACGCGCCCCAACGGATATAGCGCGGAACGGCGCGAATGGCCTCTTCGGTGGTGCGCATGACGATGGGAAGCATCAAGAGCGCAAGCGCCAGAGCGGCCGAGACCATCGAAAGGCCCAGACCCATAGCCTCGACAAACAAGGCGTAGCCAAACAGGCCCATAACGATGGAGGGCACCGAGGCCAAAGCGTCAGCAGCGTAGCGAATGAGCTCGACGATCTTGCCCTGCTTGGCGTACTCGGCCAGATAGACGGCTGCCAGCACAGCGATCGGCGTGCAGATAAGCATGGCGAGCGCCGTCACATAGACGGTCGAGACGATCGTGGGCCAAATACCGCCCTCGGCGTTGACGCCCTGGGGCCAACCGAAGATAAAGTCGAGCGAGATATGCGGCAGGCCGTTAATGACCACATAGGCAATGATAGCGACCAGCACCAGCGTGGTGATGTAGGCAGCCGCGCGGAATACGCCGAGCATGATCTTGTTGGACAGGTCCTTGTTGATGCGACCCTTCTTGCCGTGGGAAAGGGCACGCTTGATGCGCTCGCGCGACGAGGTCGTATCGACCGTCGTGTCAACGGAATCGGACATAGCCTACCCCCTCTTCTTCTTGGAAACCAGGCGGACGATGCCCACCAGCGTGGCGGAAATGATAAACAGGACCACGCCCATGCCGAACAGCGCCGAGCGATGCAGACCCGAGGAATAGCTCATGTCGAGCGCAATCTGGCTCGTGAGCGTCGAGATGGGGCTCGCAATGCTGTCGGGAATAACCGGGGCGTTACCCACGACCATGAGCACGGCCATGGTCTCGCCGATGGCACGGCCCATACCCAGCACGATGGCATCCACGATACCCAGCTTGGCGGCAGGTAACACGACCTTATAGATAGTCTGCCACTTGGTGGCGCCCATGGCATACGATGCCTCGCGAATGCCCATGGGAATGGAATTGAGAGCATCGATGGTAAGCGTCGTGATGGTGGGCACGATCATAATGGCGAGCACGAACCACGCCGTCAGCGCGCCAAAACCAAGACCGCCGGTCAGTTGTGCGATAAACGGGCGGATGATGATCATGCCAAAGAAGCCATAGATGATAGAAGGGATGCCGGCCAACAGGTCAACGGCAGGGCTGATGAGCTTGCGCACGCGCTTGCTGGCGATCTCGACCAGATACACGGCCGTGCCCACGCCTAGGGGCACACCCATGGCGAGTGCACCGACGGTCACCAGACCCGAGCCGGCAAGCAGCGACACGATGCCGTAGTGACCCTCAGAGGGCGCCCACGTAAAGCTAAAGAAGTCCGCCAGACCGATGTCGGTAAAGACGGGCAGCGCCGAGTACGTGGTAAAGACAAAAATCAGGATGACGGTAACGACCGCCAAGAACGCGCAGGCAAAGAAGATCCACTGCAGCGCCTTCTCCTTGATATAGGTACTGCGCGATACGAGCGCCAGCTCGCGCTTCTTGGGCGTCTGAACATTCCGCTCAGTCTGGGAGTTTTCCTGTGCTTCCATGCTACTCACTCCCCTTCTCGTCGTTGGTGACGGGGATAAAGCCCGCCTCGCGAATCTGCTTGTCCATCTTTTCGGACGTCACATAGTCGATGTAATCCTGCGCCTGCTGCGAAGGCGCACCCTTCACAAAGAAGTAAAGGTCGCGTGAGATGGGATAGCCGCCGCTCGCGACCGTCTTCTCGGACGCCTCAACATGATTGACCGAGACGGCCTTGACCGAGGTCTTGGCGTTGAGGCTATCGACAAAGCCCAGCGAAATGTAGCCAATGGCACCGCGCGAACGAGATACCACGTCGCGCACCTGGCCCGTGCCCGAAAGAACGGCGGAGCGGCGATCGAACGGGGTGCCGTCCATCACGATGGTGCGGAATGCTTCACGCGTGCCAGACGCCTCGTCTCGGTTGATGACCTGAATCTTCAGGTCCTCGCCACCGACCTCTTTCCAATTAGTAATCTTGCCGGCATAGATATCGCGGAGCTGCTCGGTCGAGAGGTTATCGACCGGGTTATCGTCGTTCACGATGACCGCGATACCGTCGTGGGCAATGACGATGGGAGTCAGGCCCAGATCCTGTTCGTCGGCATTGAGTCCACGGGAGGAGCTGGCGATATCGGCCGTGCCAGCGCTGACGGCTTCGATGCCAGCGGAAGAGCCCAAACCGGAAACGAGCACGTCGATGCCGGTCTCCTCCTTAAAGCCCTCTGCCGCAATCTCGGCGATAGGAAGGCAGGTCGTGGAGCCGGCCACGGTAATGGAAGAGGTAGAAGATCCCGAAGAACAGGCGCACAGCGTAAGCGTAAGCACAGCGGCGCTCAGGACCGATACGATCTTTCTCATAGCATCACGCCGATCGCAGCATGGCGCCCACAGGTGCCGTCCTCGTTACGGTAGGAATAAAAGCGGTCGTTCTGACGCACAGTCGAAAGCTGGGTATCCACGATATTATCCGCGTCCACACCGATATCTACCAACGCCTCACGAATGGCGGCAGATAGATCGAGCATGCGAGAAGCGCCCGCATCGATGCACGAAAACTCGGCGGCAAAGCGGTCCATGAGTTCCTGGGATACCTCATATTCGTCAGCCAAGATATGGGGGCCGATATAGGCGGAAACGTCGCTCGCATCGCAGCCGGCAGCATCGCAAAGCGCCTGGCACGCCTTGGCAGAAATACGTGCAATCGTGCCCTTCCAACCGGAGTGCACCACGGCAAATCCGCCAGGGGCCACCAGCACCACGGGAACGCAGTCGGCAAAGCAGAGCAGCACGGGCACGTCATGAGCCGTACAGACGATGGCATCGCAGCCCTCGGCAATCTGCTCGCGAACAGCCTCAAGATCGTCGGCACCGTTCGAAGTCACCGTAACGATATGGTCACCATGTACCTGATTGGGCACGAGCAGATTATGCTCACACTCAGTGGCGCCCATAGCTTCGAGCGCTCGACGACGATTTTCTTGAACAGCAAAGGGGTCATCGCCTACATGCGAGCCCAGGTTGAGCGAGGAGTACGCATCTTCAGAAACGCCACCGGTGCGCTCGGTAAAGGCAAAGCGGACATCGGATGTCGCGCCCTCCACCAACGTAACTCCATCATGGTCGACACGCGAAACGTTGTCCGCACGTGCTGCCATACTAAAGCCTCCTAATAACACAAGTACCGCGGCGTCGCCGCGCAGTCCGCGTTTATACGGCTGTCATACTTCCTTAAAAGGATACCCGCAGCGGTAGGGACCAAACGTAAAGGGAACGTAAGGAGATTGGAGGCTTTCGTTTACAAACGAGAAACAAAACGGGGTGCATCCAAATGGACACACCCCGTGCAGGTCGTTGAGAAAAACGAACTAGAAGCTACCGCGCTTCAGGAAGTCGGGAAGCTCGAACTGGTCGTTGCCAAAGTTGGGCAGCTCGGTACCACCGACGTTGCGGGTCGGAGCTGCCTGAGCCGGGCTGGCAGCCGGGGCGGTGCGCTGCGGCTCAGCGGAGGCAGCGGCCTTGCTCTGAGACTGCTGAGCAGCAAAGAGCTCATCCTGACGGTTGACGTTGGAGTCGGAGAAGCCCGTAGCGATGACGGTGATACGCACCTGATCGCCCAGGGACTCGTCGACAACGGTACCGAAGATGATGTTGGCCTCGGGGTCGACGGCGTTGGCGACAACGTCGGCGGCGTCGCTGATCTCCTGGATGCCCAGGTCCTTGGAACCGGCGATGGAGAGCAGCACGCGCGTGGCACCATCGATGGAGCTCTCGAGCAGCGGGCTGGAGATGGCCTGCTGGGCAGCGTCGACGGCACGAGTATCCCCAGAAGAGGTACCGATACCCATCATGGCGGTACCGGCCTGCTTCATGATGGTCTTAACATCGGCGAAGTCCAGGTTAATGATACCGGGGACGGTGATGAGGTCGGTGATGCCCTGGGTGCCCTGGGAAAGGACGCCATCGGCAATCGCGAAGGCCTCGAGCATGGTGGTCTTCTTCTCGGCGATGTCGAGCAGCTTATCGTTAGGAATGACGATCATGGTGTCGACGCAATCGGAGAGGGTCTTGATGCCCTCCTCGGCGCTCTTCTTACGCTTGCGGCCCTCGAAGGTGAAGGGCTTGGTCACGACGGCGACGGTCAGTGCGCCGACCTCGTTCATCGCGATATCGGCAACGATGGGAGCAGCGCCGGTACCGGTGCCGCCGCCCTCGCCGCAGGTGATAAACACCATGTCGGCGCCAGCGAGCGCCTCGGCGATGTCGTCGCGGGACTCATCGGCAGCCTTGCGGCCAACCTCGGGATTGGCGCCGGCGCCCAGGCCGCGGGTAAGGTCGGTGCCGATGTGCACCTTGATATCGGCATCAGAGATCGCGAGTGCCTGAGCATCGGTGTTGATGGCAACAAACTCGACGCCGCGGATGCCCTCTTCGATCATTCGATTGACCGCGTTGGTACCGCCGCCGCCGACGCCGACCACCTTAATGACGGCAAGGTAGTTGTTGATCTCTGTCTCGTGCATGTCGGTCCTCCGAACAAAGGTTATAGCCATAGCATGGGTCGACCCCTGCGCACATTAACCTTCAGGTTGAAAGTAAATGCAAAGGTAAACCGTATTATGTTTGCACATTATGAACGTATCAGTCAAATAATTGACCGTGAAAACCAAACAAACCAGATAAACGGCGTGGTATGGCCCCTCAACAAAGCATCAACCAGCGCTACGAGGTCGGAGCATTCCTAAATGTGTAGTTGCCCGGAGAGCGCACATTGATATACGTTACGCCCTCTACCTGCGAAAGCAACTTGGTGACTACGCGTTCCTTCTTGGCGATATCGTCCGAATCGCCCAGCGACACCTCAATGCCGTTATTGAGGTTTGCCGAGATGGCTTCGACCGAAGGCGTGGAAATATCCTTGACTTGTCCCAAGAACTCGCTCGAAAAACCACGCACATAATCCAGGCCGGCCTTAACGGCTTTGGAGTTCACCGCCTGGCCGGAAACCGGAGCGACATCCGCCGAGACATCAGTCAATAACACCGCGCCATAATGCTTGGCGAGCGCCAGCGCGGCATCGATTCCGGTCAAGGTATTTGAGCCCTGCCCTGTCGTGATGACGTTGCCCTGGTCGTCCACTTCGACCGACGTCGACAGCGGGGCGATCCAGGTGTCATCGTCTCCGATAGCCCAGGCAAGGTCGTCGGAGCTGATATACGCAATGGCGATAACTTTACGCTCCGTCGGCGTGATGATAAGCGTATGGGGAAACTGGCGCTGGACATCCACGCCCGAAACCCACGGGTTCTGCTTGAGATCCTCGGTAATCTGGTCGGGATCGACGTTAAAAAGCGACGTTCCCTCGGGCAAGTCGATCAGCTGGATAGCATCGTGCTTCGTCACATGCTCGCTGCCTTGAATCTGAATATCAGTGGCAGTAAACAGTCCAGAGTTGATCACCACGATGGCAACGACGACGAGCACGGCCAAGACGGCCAGAACGCCGCCCACGATTTTGCCTTTGCCTGTAACGACAGAAGCGGCATCTGATGTTTTATTTGCCATCGCTCCAAGTGAAGATAACGGGTTGAAACCTTTTTTACTCGAAGGCTTCTTGGCGGTAGCCGGCACCGATGTCAGCGAGCGCGGTTTCGATGCGCCCAGCGTGAGACCTGGACGCGCCGCTTTAGTTCCCGTCGAGGGCTTGGGAGCTGCCATGGGACGGGCAGGCTTGGCGCCCATAACAGGCTTTGACGTCACCGAGGGACGCGAGGACTTTTTTGCGGCCGGACGATTACCGAGCTGCGAGCCGACGACCGGACGACTGGTCTGTCGAGCATGCCTGACAGACTTAGAGTGCGCGACGGTATTGCGTTGAGGTTTGGCAGGCGCGCCGGAACGCCCTCCGGCGCGGCGGAAGGTGGGTTTCGATGCTCTAGAAGCCGAGGAATTTAACTTCCGGTCTGAGCTCGATGCCATACGCCTCCCTCACCTTTCCGTGCACATGTCTGATAACCGCGGCAACGTCATCGGCCGTGGCAGTTCCGTTATTAACGATAAAATTAGCGTGAACGGGCGAAACTTCCGCGCCGCCAATCGAAAAACCCTTTAATCCACAATCCTCGATAAGCTTGCCCACACTCGCATCGGGCGGGTTGCGAAAGACAGACCCGCAGGATGCGCGACCCATGGGCTGCGTACGCTTGCGCCTTGTAAGGTACCGCTCCATGCGCTCGCGAATGTCGGCCTTGGGCGCCGGTTTAAGCTTGAGCACGCACTCGAGGATGATCTCATTGCGGGGAAGGCTACATTCGCGGTAGCCCCAAGTGATCTCGGACCCCGCATAATGCTTGATACCGGATGCCGGGTCAAACGTTACGACATCCTCAACCAGCGAGCCAATCCACTCGGTCCGCGTGCCGGCATTCATAGATATCGCACCGCCGACCGAACCAGGAATGCCAACGGCAAACTCAAGGCCCGAGAGGCTACGCGACAGGGCATCGTTGACCAGGCGCGCAAACATCACGCCCGCACCGACCGTCAGCGTACAACCGTCATCGGCAACAACCGTGCGCTGGAACTCACGTCCGAGCGAAATGACGGCACCGCGATAACCGCCATCGGCAACCAGCAGATTGGAGCCCTTGCCGATGATGACCCACGGCACCTGCTCGCGATCGAGCACCGCCACGGCGCGGCGGAGGGCATGATAGCTATGGCACGTCACAAAGAGGTCGGCCTTGCCGCCGATACGATAGCTCGTATGACGCGCAAGGCGCTCGTCCTCGATCACATCCGTGTCGATCATGCCCGAGAGCGCCATGACGGCGTTAAACAGACCCATTAGACTTAAGCGTCTTTCTTGGCAGTCAGATACTCAATGAACTCGGGACCGACGGTCGTAACGTCGCCGGCACCCATGGTGAGCAGCAGGTCGCCCTCGCCCACCATCTGCTCGAGCTCCTGATTGAGCTCAAGACGGCTGGAGCAGTACACGACCTCCTTGCCAGGATGCTTGGCGCGCACGGTATCGGCGAGCATCTTAGAGGTGACACCCGGAATGGGCATCTCGCCAGCCGAGAACACATCAATCAGCAGCAGTTTATCGGCATTGGCAAATGCATCGGCAAAGTCCTCGCACAGGGCCTGCAGGCGCGAATAGCGGTGCGGCTGGAACACGACGTCGACGTGCTTGTAACCCAGCGACGAAGCGGCAGCAAGCGTCGCCTTGATCTCGGTGGGGTGATGGCCGTAATCATCGACCACGGTGATGCCATTGATATCGCCCACGTGGGTAAAGCGACGGCGGACGCCCTCAAAGCTCGAGAGCGCCTTGGCGGCGGCGTCGATGTCAAGGCCCAGGACATGGGCGACGGTGAGCACCGCCGTGGCGTTGAGCATGTTGTGGCGACCGGGATTGCTCTTGATCTCCACAGCGCGCTCAGTGCCGTCCTCAAAGCGAACGATAAAGTCACTCTGGATGCCCTTGACATCCGGGTGCATGCAGACGATGTCGTTGCTCTCGGCAAAGCCGTAGGAAAGCACGTGACGGCCCGTCGACTTGGCGAGCTCGACCAGATGCGGGTCCTCACCGCAGACGATGACGGTGCCGTCCTCGCCCACCAGGCTCATGAATTTGGCGAAAGTTGCCTCGATCTCCTCGATACCCGAGTAGTGATCGAGGTGGTCGGCCTCGACGTTGGTCACAATGACTACGTTGGGGTTCAGGAACAGGAAGGAGCTGTCGGACTCGTCGGCCTCGGCGACAAAGTAGTCGCCCGAGCCGTTCTTGCCGTTCGTGTCATAGCCCTCGACGATGCCACCGATCAGGAAGCTCGGATCCAGACCCATGCGGTCGAGCATGGTGGCACACATCGAAGACGTGGTGGTCTTGCCATGCGTGCCGGCAACAGCGACGGTGGTGTAGCCGTGACCCAAAGCAGAGAGCATCTTGGCACGGGGCCACACGGGAATACCAAGCTCGCGAGCGCGCACGAGTTCAGGGTTGGACTCCGGAATAGCGGTGGAGACAACAACCACGTCGGGCTTGACCTCGTCGATCGTGGCGGCCTCATGGCCCACATGCACCTTCACACCAGCGCGGGTAAGCTGGCGGATATAACGTGACGTCTTAAGGTCGGAGCCGGTAACGGCATAACCGCGCTCGTGCAGAACGAGGGCGATGCCGCTCATGCCGGCGCCGCCGATACCGATAAAGTGGGCGCTCTTAAACTCGGGCGCGGAGGTTGCAGTCTGGGAATCAGCCATGTGCTCGTGTACTCCTTGCGTAAACACTGCCTGTAACCCGTTAACTGTACCGCACCTACCGCATCAGCGCGAGGGCGACCGAAGATATCCCGTCTAACTAACGCAAACCCTCTACTGCATCCGCCAGAAGAGCGGCGGCTCTATCCTGAGCCAGACCACGCGCCGCCTGACGCATGGCGTCGCGCGCCGCCGCGTCATCGACCAGGTGCAGCAGCTCATCGGCAAAGGCAGAACCGTCGATATCGGCATCGGCGCAGAGCACGCCGGCCCCGGCGTCGACCAGATAACGGGCATTGGTGGTTTGGTGGTCGGCCGTCGCATGCGGGTACGGCACGAGCACCGAAGGCACGGCGAGCGCAGCGATCTCGGCCACGCTCGATGCTCCCGAACGCGATAGCACCAAATCGGCAGCAGCCAGCATGTCGCCCATGTTGTCGATGTAAGGCTGGACGCGGTAACGCTTCGCCTCCTCGAGCGTCAGCGCCAAAGCGCGCTCGGTCTCCTCAAAGCCGTCGGCACCCGTCGAATGCAACACATAGAGGTTCTTGCGCGAAAGCAGCTCGTTTTTGAGCGAAGCCACGCGCTCGTTGAGGTGCTGGGCGCCGAGTGAACCGCCAAAGACGAGCAGCAGCGTAGCGTCCTCGGGAACGCCAAGTGCCTTGCGGCCGCGAGCGCGATCGCCCTCGATCACCGAGCGACGTACGGGGTTGCCGGTCATGAGCACGTGGTCAGGGTCACCTTCGCGCTCAAAGACCGAGCGCGCTGCCGGCACCGAGATGCACACGCGAGCGGCGTGGGAGTTCATCATCTTGTTGGCCAGGCCCGGAACAGAGTTCTGCTCATGTAGCAGATACGGAACGCCTGCGCCCTTGCACCACCCCAGCAGCGGAACCTCGACATAGGCACCAAAACCGATGGCAGCATCGGGCTTGCCGACCTTTGAGAAATGACTGGCGAGCGCACGCTTGGCCTTGTTGACACGCCACAGCGAGGTCAGCGCCGTCCAGGGACGGGAGCGGTCGAAGCCCGTGACCGTAATGGGCACAAAATCAAACCCAGCCTCGGGGACCAGACGACCCTCGAGCTTGCGCGACTGGCCCACGAACACAACGTGGTGGCCACGGTCATGCAGCTCCTCGGCCAAAGCGAGCGCGGGGTTAATGTGTCCTGCCGTGCCGCCGGCTGCAATAGCAACGGTCATCTTATCGGTCATGGTAGTCCCTTCGTACACGCGGTCCCTGGTCGTCGGTGCGCAAACGCGCCGACGGGTCCGAGTTCAAATCGATTCGATTATATCCGCCGCCCGCGCTGCGAGGGCTGGGGCGCTGCGGACGACCTTGCGGCGCCGTTCGCTGACGCGGACGGGCTGCCGGCTCGGTCGCAGAGCCATCCAGAACGGTAAAGCCGTTACGCGAAGATCGCTCGCCGCGTACGTGGGGCACGCCGGCGGTACTCTCATCCATAACGGCAAAGCTCTCGCGGCGACGGTCGTACTCATCGCGACGGGCGCTCTCGTACGAAACGCGCAGGATCAGACCGGCAAGCATAAGCGACACAATAATCGACGAACCGCCGTAGCTAATAAACGGCAACGGTTTGCCCGTCATGGGAAACACGTTGAGGATGCCCAGCGCATTGATCAAAAACTGCACCGCGAGAATGACCGCGGAGCCAGACGCCATGAGCGCGCCCCGACGATCGGTCGCCTGCTCGGCAATGCGAAACGCCGAGTAGATCAGCATCGCAAACACCAAGAAGAACAGCACGGTTCCGACAAAACCGACTTCCTCGCCAATGATGGCCAGGATGTAGTCATTGTGCGCCTCGGGCAGATACGAGTACTTCATGGTTGAGTTGCCGATGCCACGGCCGAACAGACCGCCCGAGGCAAAGGCCATGATGGCAAGCGTGGCCTGATAGCCGTCACCATACTCGTCGGCCCAAGGGTTCAAGGCAACCTGAATACGCACCATACGGTACGGCTCTGCAACAAGCGCAATCACGATCACGAGAATGCCGAAGATTATCACGCCGATGATAAATTTGGGGTCGAGACCCGCAAACAACGCCATGCACATGAGGGTCAGCAGGATGATCAGGACGGTACCGAAATCGGGCTGGATAAAGATCAGAAAGAGCGGAATGCCCAGGTAGATGCCCATCTTGCGAAGGAATTCGTTGATGTTGCCACCGGGCGAAAAAAAGCGATCAAGCATGATGGCCGAATACGCAATGGCAAATGGCTTTAAAAACTCGGAAGGCTGGAACTGAATGCCGGCGATGTTGAGCCAGCGCGTGGCGCCACGGCTGCCGCTGCCCACCAAGAACACCAGAAACAGTAGCCCTATCATGCCTATGAGGAAGATCCTGAGCACATCCTCCCCAAACCAGCTGTCCGGCAAAACGCGCACGATGGCAATCAGCGCCAGAACACCGACCACGGCAAACGCAGCCTGTCGACCCAGAAAAAACGTCGCTGAGCCATTCTCGTGCAGCGCCTCGACCGAAGACGCCGAGTACACCATCAGCAGGCCAAAACACACCAAGATAAACAGACAGGCCATGAATATCAGACGGGGGCGCATGATGCGGGCGGGAACGCCGGCAATATAGCGTTCGCTAAACGACTGCCCGCCGCGACCGGAACGCGGTGTGCTACGCCGCGAGGAAGCACGGTCCGAGTCGGGCCTCCTCATACCTTGTCGGGGGCTCTCCTCTCTCACCGGCAACCCCTATTCCATTTGCGATTTCGCTGCAGCGGCAAGCTGGGCCACATAGTCCTTAAACACGCGGCCGCGCTCCTCATAGCCCGAGAACTCATCGAACGAAGAGCAGGCAGGAGAAAGTAAGATCACGTCGCCACGGCTCGACAGCGAACGAGCAACGTCCACGGCATCGCGTAGGTCATCCGCCTGGGCGATATCCACATCGCCATCGACATCGGCCTCGTCCATAGCGGCGGTGAAGCGCTCGCGCGCATCGCCAAAGCAGACGACCGAGCGCACGTTATCCATAACAACGCGCGCGAAGTCCGTGAGCGGCGTGCCCTTATCGTGGCCGCCGAGCAGCAAGATCACGTCGTCATCGGGAAATGCCGTCAGCGCCTTCTCGACCGCGTCGGTGTTGGTCGCCTTGGAATCGTTGACGTAGCGCACACCGTCAATCTCGCCGCACGGCTCCACGCGATGCTCGAGCGGCTGGAACGAGGCCAGACCGCGGCGGACACCATCGACATCGGCACCGACGGCCAGAGCAGCCGTGGCGGCACATAAGGCATTGATGACATTGTGATGGCCCGAGATCTTGAGCTCGGACGTGGCGACAAGCTGAGTCTCGACGCCCTTTAGGCGCACGACCATTTTGCCGTCGCGCACAAAGGCGGCATCTGCACCCTCGGGCTCGTCAAAAGCGACCTTGCAGATGCGGCGACCCGGCGTATAGATGTACTCATCGAACTCGTGAATGCCGGCGTCTTCGACGTCGACAACCACCAGATCGTCATCGACCATATTGTCAAACAGCTTGATCTTGGCAAGCGCATAGTTCTTATGGCTCTTATGCCAGCCCAAGTGGTCGGGAGTGATGTTGAGCAGCACCGCCACGCGAGGGTGGAGCTCGGTGGTCGTAGCAATCTGATAGCTCGAGAGCTCAGCCACAAACCACTCGTTGTGGGCTCGTCCGTCAATCTCGTTGACCGGCGGCTCGCCGATGTTGCCGACGGCTACGCTGGCCTCGCCGGCAGCCTTGAGCAGATAATCAGTCAGCGACGTGGTGGTCGTCTTGCCGTTGGTGCCCGTGATGGCAATCCAGTTATCGGGCGACAGGCGATAGGCAAACTCGGGCTCACCCATAATCTGGGCGGCATGCTCGCGCCCGGCCTTAAAGAAGCCCGAGAACTCCGAGATGCCCGGGCACGTCACGCATACGTCATAGGCGCCCTCGACCTGTTCGGTCCCATAGACAAACGACGCGCCAGCAGCCTCGAGCGCACGCGTGGCGTCATTGGGCTCAGAGGTGCCGCCGCCATACACGGTAACGGCGCTTACGCGCTCTGGATGTGCCAGCGCCCAGCGGGCGACATCGAGACCGGATTTGCCCTGACCCAAAACGAGCAGGCTAAAGACATCAGCAAGAGGCATGAAAGACCACTATCCCAACTGGAAGAACAGAGCAAGGCCAACGGCACCAAAGGCCGCAGCGATAATCCAAAAACGGATGACGACCTTGGTCTCGGCCCAGCCCTTCTTTTCGAAATGATGATGGATGGGCGCCATAAGGAAGACGCGCTTGTGCGTAAAGTGGAAGTAGACAACCTGAATCATGACCGACAGAGTCTCAACGATAAACAGGCCGCCGATGATGAGGGAGACGACCTCGGTGTTAGTCATGATGGACGTACAGGCAAACGCGGCGCCCAGAGCAAGCGAGCCGGTATCGCCCATAAAGATGCTCGCCGGATAGCAGTTGAACCACAGAAAGCCCAAGCAGGCACCGGCACACGCGGTGCAGAAGATGGACAGGTTCACGTCTCCGTGCAAAAACGCCATGGCAGCCATGGCGAGCATGGCAATCATGGAGGTGCCGCCAGCAAGACCGTCAAGGCCATCGGTCAGGTTCACGGCATTGGAAAGACCAGCGATCATCAGCCAGCAAAAGACAATATAGAGCCACGGGAACGAAAGGCCGCAGATGGTGGTCGAAAGCACGCCAAGGTCGATCGTCAGGCCGCCGGGAAAACGAATCTCGGGGGCGACGCCGCACCAGTTGACGGCAAGCACCGTAAAGGTGACACAGATAATGGTTAGGCCGATCATCTTGGCATGCGGCGTCAGACCGAGCGAGCGCCCATGCGTAACGGAGGTCAGATCGTCGATCAGGCCCAGCACGCCGGTCGCCAGCGTGGCGAGCAGCACGAGCACGAGCTCGGTGGTGAGCTTGCCCATCAGCAGGCAGGTCAGCGAGATCGCGACGAGGATGACAACGCCACCCATGGTGGGCGTTCCCTGCTTAACCAAATGACGCTTGGGGCCGTCGGCACGAACCTGCTGGCCGATACCCTCGACCTTGAGCAGCTTAATCCACCACGGCATGAGCAGCAGCGCAATGGCTGCGGCGATGCCAAGCCCCAAAAAAGCCTGATACGTTGGATACGAGGGATTGCCGAACATGGGCTAGCACACACCTTCCACAAAGCGGTCGAGCTCAACAAAGCGGGAACCCTTGACCAGTACAACATCATGTTTTTCAAGCGCGCCGCCCATGCGGTCGAGCACCTGCTGATAATCGGAGAACACCTGGATGCGGTCCTCGTCCATGCCCATCATGCGCGCGGCATCGGCCATAAGCTGGGCCAGCTCACCACCCACGCACGCCAGCATGTCGAGCTTCTTGGCGGCGGCATAGGCGCCCACGAGCTCATGCATGCGAGGAGCCTCATCGCCCATCTCGCCCATCTCGCCCAGGATCGCCATGCGAGACCCCGTGCACGAAAGCGAGCACAGCAGATCGAGGCCGGCTGCCATCGATTCGGCGCTGGCGTTATAGGAATCGTCGATGATGCGTGCACCGCTCTTGGCGCGCTTGATCTCCTGGCGGTGCCCGGTGATCGTAAGACCCCTAAAGGCAGCATCGATCTGCTCGGGCGTCACGCCCAGGCGATAGGCAACCGCGGCGGCCTTAACGGCATTAGGAACGGACTGCACGCCGGGGATGGCAAGCATGGTATCGATTGTCTCGCCCCGACCAAAATCGAGCGTAAAGACCGGACGGCCCTCGTCATCAACGCGAACGTCGCGGGCGCGGACCTCATCATCGTCAGAGACACCGGCCAGCATCACGTCGATACCAGCAGGCTGGGCGAACGTATCGCGAATGAACGGCGTAAAATCGTCCTCGCCGCCCAAAACCAGCAGCGGCAAATAGTCGCCGGCGGCGCACATGCCCTGGACAATCTCGGCCTTAGCGCGGGCGATGTTCTCGCGGCTGCCCAAAATGCCGATATGAGAGGTGCCGATCTTGCTCACGATGGCAAGGTTGGGATTGGCGGACTGGGACAGGCGCTCGATCTCGTGGAAATGATTCATGCCCATCTCGAGCACCAGGACCTCGGTATCGGCCGGAGCGGAAAGCACCGTGAGCGGCATGCCGATCAGGTTATTGAAATTGCCCTTGGTGGCCCAGACACGATAGCGCTTGGCGAGCACAGCGGCGAGAACGTCCTTGGTCGTCGTCTTGCCGATGGAACCGGTAATGCCAACGACCAGGCAGCCAAGCTCCAGGCGATACGCGTGCGCCAAACGCAGCAGAAACTCCTCGGGATCATCGGTCAGCAAGATGGCACAGCCCTTGTCCTGCGCCAGCGAGACCAGCTCGGCCTCGGGCTCACGCGTCATCACGACGGCGCCGGCACCCGACTGGACGGCACGGGAAGCAAAATCATTGCCGTCGACGTTTTCACCGGGAAAGGCGACGAAAATCGTCCCTTCCTCGACCTGGCGCGAGTCGATAACGCACCCGCGGCATACCCGATCGACTTCTCCCGTCACGGTTCGGGCCCCTGTTGCGGCCGCGAGGTTGTTGACGGCGATCTCTATCATTGCAGCTCCCCTGTAAACCTAAATAATGCTATCGGCGTATTGTATCCCAGCGCCGCGCATGCGTGGTGCAGGGCATGTGAACACCCCTCATATGGGACAACAAACCACGCCCCAAAGATTGTAACCCCCTACTTCGTGTGTGGGATACCCAGCACGTCGAGCGCGTTGGCCATAATGGACTGGAACGGCACCGCAGCGGCATCTGAGCCGCTCGGCGTTCCGTCGAGCGTGATATAGCACAGCACCTTGGGCGATTGTGCCGGTGCAAAGCCCATAAAGGACGACATGTAGTTCTCCTTGAGGTAGCCGCCGTTCTCGTCGGCACGTTCGGCCGTACCGGTCTTACCCGCCACGTCATAGCCGTCAACCGCGCCGCCAACGCCCGTTCCCTCCGACACGACCGTCTGCATGCACGATGTCACCTGGGATGCGGCGTCCTCCGAAATCGCGCGCTCGCCTTCGCCCCAGTCCTTCTCGTCGCCTTTGCTGGACTTATAGAAGTGCGGGGTCATCATCACGCCGCCGTTGGCGATGCCGCCCACGGCACGTGCGATCTCAATCGGCGAGACAGACAGCGCCTGTCCAAAGCTCATCGAGCCCAGCGTGGCGCCGTCATACTGGTCACGCTCCTTGACGATGCCCAGGCTCTCGCCCGGAAAATCGACACCAGAGCTGTGACCGATGCCCCACTTGTCCACATAGGCGGCAAAGTCGTCGGCACCGATCTTGCGCCCCACCAGGACAAATCCCACGTTGGACGAACGGCGCATCATCTCGCGCACATCCATGGTCATGGCGTAGTCGCGCTTGTCGGCATCGGTGACGGTATCGTCGCCCACCTTGATGCTCGCCGGCACCTCAAACGACGTACTCGACCGCACGACACCCAAGTCGAAGCCGGCGCCCGCCACGAGCGTCTTAAAGACCGAGCCGGGCTCGTAGGCGTCGGTGACCAGGCGCAGGTTCATATCCTCGGTCTTGGCGTTTTCCAAATTGGTCTGGTCGTAGGTCGGATACGAGCAGGCTGCCAAGATCTCGCCTGTCGTAGGATCGGTGACCAGCGCCGAGCCGTTCTTGGCCTTTGTCTTCTCGACAGCCTCTGCCAGGGCATCCTCGGCCGCACGCTGGATATTGACGTCGAGCGTCGTCACGAGATCAACGCCGTCGACCGCAGCCACCTTTTTATAGGCACCGCCCGCGATATAGCTGCCGTCCCTCGCGCGCTCGCGTACGAGAGAACCGTTCGTGCCGGTTAGAAGCTTGTTGTATTGCTTTTCGAGACCAGTCAAGCCGTCGTTGTCTACATTCACTACACCCAGCACCTGCGATGCCAGATTGCCGTATGGATATACGCGCTTCATGGCCTGCTCAAAAAGCACGCCGGGCAGGTTCTTCTTCTCCAGCGCCACAGCATCGTCTTCGTCCACCTGGCGCTTGATATACACCCAGGTTCCATCGGACTCAACGAGCTTGCGGCAGGTCTTTTTATCGATTCCAGTTGCCTTGACCAGCGCCGACACCGTCTTGTCAACATCCTCGACAAGCTGCGGGTTCACAGCGATGTTGCGACATTCGACCGACGACGCCAGCACGTTACCGTTGCGGTCGTAGATGGTGCCACGTTTGGCATAGAGGGTCTGCGCAAGCAGGCGACGCGCATCGGCACGCTCGCGCAGTTTATCGGCTTCGACAATTTGATAGTCGGCAAGGCGAAAGACGCCCAAGCCCAAGCCAAGCCCAATGAATCCCATGACGGCTTTGCGGCGAGGCAGCGGCGTGCCTGTGAGCCATTCGGTCGACGAACTCTTGCGCGACCTAGTGTTATGCACTTGAGGGCCGCCCGAGCCGCGAAGTCGCGACGCCGGGTCGTTGCCACGGGACTGCCCGGCGTTGTAAGATTGCCGACCCGTTCCTTGATAACCAGAACGTCCCCGCGACGAGGGACGTCCAGAACCGCGGCCCCCATCGGAACCGCGGCGATAGTCATTTGTCATACTCAGCTACCGTCTTGCTACTGAGCGGTCGCGGTCGCGTTGGCGCCCGCGGCTGCATCCTGCGAAAAGTCAAGTGTAACGCTCTCGCTGGGCTCCACCATGCCATAAGCGCCCGCAAGGTCGCGAATGCGCGTGTCGGCGCCATAGACCGAATGCATGACCTCCAGGTCGGAGCTCTCATCGGTCGCCTTTTCGAGCGTGTTGGTAAGCTCGGCGTTGCTGTTGAGCACCTGGGCCGTAACGCCGGCGAGCGCCACGCGGGCGACGCCGATCGTCATGAAGATAGCCGCAATGATGCAAAACGTTTTAAGAACGCTCATGAATACCGGGCTTACCGCCTGGTTTGCCTGACGGCCCGCGCCCGTGTAGACATCAAAGCGCGGCGTGCGCTGCTCACGGGGAGCAACGGGGGCCTGCGGCGTCTCACGATAGGCGGGCATGGCGTTCATATCATAGGCGAGTGCTGCGTTTGAAGTGTTGTAGCCCATGATATGCCGCCTCCCATCCCGAGTACGTTGGTAGTGTGTTTAAGCTTCGTTTATGGTGCGAGCGGGAGGTCCAATATCGCGCGGTCGCGCCTACAGACGCTGCGCCACGCGGATTTTGGCTGATCTCGCCCGAGGGTTGCGCTCAACCTCATCAGGCTGGGCAACCAGGGGTTTGCGGGTGATGACCTTGAGTATCGGCACGTTGCCGCACACGCACACCGGAATCTCCGGCGGACACGTGCACCCCTGGCTCATCTCCTTAAAGTGGTTCTTTACGATACGGTCCTCGAGCGAGTGATACGAAATGACGCAGATACGTCCGCCCGGGTTGAGCCACCTGGTGGCGGCATCAAGCCCTCGTTCGAGCACATCGAGCTCGTGATTGACCTCGATGCGAATGGCCTGGAAACTTTTCTTGGCCGGGTGTCCACCATGCCGACGAGCGGCAGCTGGGATACCCGCCTTGATGATCTCGACAAATTGGCCGGTGGTTTCGATCGGTTCTTGCTCGCGGCGGCGCACGATCTCGCGCGCGATCTGCGAGGCGAACTTCTCTTCGCCGTAGACGCGTAGAATCCGGGCGAGGTCGTGTTCGTTATAGGTGTTGATGACCTCAGCTGCGTTTAAGGTGTTATTGCCCGGATCCATCCGCATGTCCAATGGGGCGTCCTCGTTATACGAAAAGCCCCTGCCAGGGATATCGAGTTGCGGTGACGAAACGCCCAAATCGAACAGGAAGCCATCGACCCCGGGCACCTCGGCCGAGCAAAGCAGCTCGTCCAAGTCGCCGAAGTTGCCCTTCAGCAGCTGGTGCGGTACGCCGGGAACCTCGCGGTCCAGACGGGCGCCAGCGGCCTCGAGGGCCATGTCGTCCTGATCGACGCCGAGCAAAAGGCCGGTCTCCCCCACCTGCGCGGCCATCTTTACCGAATGGCCGGCACCGCCAAGGGTGCAGTCGCAGACGACGGAGCCGCTCTTGAGCTGCAGCGACTCAAGCACTTCGCCGAGCATGACAGGTTCATGCCGATATTCTTGTGTCAAGATCCCACGCTCCATCCGTTACTCGTGCCTTGCCCTTACGAGAAGAAGAGGTCCAGCAGGGCCTCGTCATCATCGTCCTCATCGGCCGTAGCGCGGTCCCAAACCTCAAGGTGGTCGTAGTTGCCCACAACCGTGACCTCGCGGTCGAGGTTCGCCTGCTTGCGGAGAGACTCAGAAAGACCGATACGACCCGCGCTGTCCACATCCATCGACGTGGTGCGCTTGTTGATCGCCCTCATGAGCTTCTGGTCGTTGATGTCACGCGGGTTAAAACCCTCGTGGCCCTCACGACCCGCGAAGAGTCCTTCGACCCACTTATCGAAGGCCTCGGCAGAGAACACGTACAGAGCATCGACATCCAGGGCTTTAAACACGCGAACGTGCTCTCCAAGCTCCTCACGAAGGGGTGCAGGCAGGGACAGACGACCTTTTGCATCGAGATTGCGCTCGTATGCACCCGTCATTCCCATGTGCGCCCTCCCCTCGGTTACTCAGATGGCACGTACGCGGGGAACCACCCCGCCTGTCGACGTCATTAATAATATGGGGAACTGCCCCATTTTTCAACACCTTTCCCCACCCCTTCCCCCACCCCGCCCCACCACTCCACCCACCATATATTGCAAAACACCCCCAATCATATGTTCGAAAACACAATATGTTGTGTTTACAGCAACGGCGGGATGCCACCTGTGGCACCCCGCCTTTCAACCTCAACCTTCAAGTTGACCTTGAGGCGATTTTTGCGTCCCTTTACGTGCCGTTCACATCGCCCCCAAACTCCCCCACCCAAGGCACATGCGGCCCACCACCGCGACGACAAGTGGCAAAAAATGGGACGGGCCCCAGATTGCCCATGCGCGCGCAAAAGCACGCCGCGGCAATCTGGGGCCCGTCCCCAAATACCTATAGATATGCAGGCCAGCGATGTGTTAACGATGTGCCAGCGGGTGCGCCGCCAGATAGACCTCGGTCAGTTGCGTACGATCGACATGCGTGTAGACCTGCGTGGTCGATATATCGGCATGTCCCAAGATCTCCTGCAGCACACGCAGGTCGGCACCGCCCGCGAGCATGTGGGTGGCAAAGGAGTGGCGCAAGGTATGGGGATGGAGCCCCACCAGCCCCACCTGACGCCCATACCGCTCGCATATCGCATGCACGGCCTGGCGCGACAGGCGACGTCCGTTCTTATTTAAAAAGACCGCCGAGGTCTCGGTTCCGCGGGCATGGGCCGCCAAGCGAGAACGTCCCTCAGTTACATAGAGCGTCAGAGCTCGCGCCGCGCTTCCCACCAGTGGGGACAGGCGTTCCTTTGAGCCCTTACCGCGAACGAGCACAAAGCCATCGTCAATATGGATATCGCCCACATCGAGCCCAACCAGCTCACTCACACGCAAACCGCATCCGTAGAGCACTTCCAAGATGGCATGGTCGCGCAGTCCCATCTCGCCCTCGGGAAAGTCTTGATCGAGCAGTGCCGAGACATCCTCCACCGATAGATAGTCCGGCAAACGCTCAGCCTTTTTAGGAAGGCGCAACGCCGCTGTCGGGTTTTGGGCCACGGCCCCATCGCGCACCAAAAAGGCATGCAGGCCCTTCACGGCCGCAAGCGCACGCTCCACCGAGGCGTCGGAATAGCCTCCGTCGCGGCGATCGGCGACAAAGCCCTCCACGATCTGACGGGTCACCTCTTCAAAAGACACAATACCCGCCCGCTCCAGATAGGCGCAGTACGTCGTCATGTCACGACGGTAGGCCGCAATCGTGTTGCGCGCCAAGCCCCGCTCGACCGCGAGGTAATCGAGATACTCCCCTGCCGCCACGGCGAGCGACGAGGGAGTAGCTTCGGTATGTTCCTTATTCGCCGGCACCCTTAGTCCGTAGCGAGGTTCATGGGCGTCACCTGCAGGCGATCGACACCCTCGTGCTGACCGATCGAGGCACGCACGAACTCTCGGAACAGCGGCTGCGGGTTGGTCGGACGGCTCTTGAACTCGGGGTGAGCCTGGGTTGCCACATACCAAGGATGCACGTCGCGCGGCAGCTCGACCATCTCGACCAGACGCTCGTCGGGCGAAAGACCCGAGATAACTAAACCGGCGTCCTCGAGCTGGTCGCGGAAAGCATTGTTGAACTCAAAGCGATGACGGTGACGCTCGTAGACGAGTTCCTCCCCATACGCCTCGCGAGCGAGGGTGTCGGCGGCGAGCTTGCACGGATAGGCGCCCAGGCGCATGGTGCCGCCCTTCTCGGTCACGTCCTCCTGCGAGCTCATCAGATCGATGACACTATACGGACCATCCGGATCGAACTCGGAAGAGCTGGCGCCGGCAAGGCCGACGACGTTGCGGGCAAATTCGCACACGGCCACCTGCATACCCAGGCAAATGCCCAGATACGGAATTTTGTGCTCGCGGGCGAACTCGGCCGCGAGGATCTTGCCCTCCAGGGCGCGCTTGCCAAAGCCGCCGGGGACCAGGATGCCCGAGGCGTCACCCAGGACCTCGGAGACGTTCTGCTCGTCGAGGCTCTCGCCATCGACCAGCTGCACGTCAACGTGGCGATCGTAGAACACACCCGCGTGGTGCAGGGCCTCGATAACCGACAGGTAGGCATCGGGCAGCTGCGTATACTTGCCCACGACGGCGATCTTCACCTTGTCGGCGTGCTGGTTGGCATGGTTCTGCTTGCGCAGGAACTCGTTCCACTCACTCATGTCGCGCTCACGCGGATCGAGACCCAGACGCTCGCAAATGCGCAGGTCAAAGTCCTGCTCGGCGAGTAGCTGCGGAACATCGTAGATGCTCGCGCAGTCCTCGTTGGTAAAGACACAGTCGGTGTCGACGTCGCAGAAGCTTGCGATCTTGCCGCGGATGGCGTCGTCGATATGGTGGTCGGAACGCAGAACGATAATATCGGGCTGGATACCAAAGCTGCGGAGCTCCTTGACGGAGTGCTGCGTCGGCTTGGTCTTGACCTCGTGGGCGGCGGCGATATAGGGAACGAGCGACACGTGGATGTAGCAGACGTTCTCGGGGCCGGCCTCCTTGCGATACTGGCGAATGGCCTCGACAAACGGCTGCGACTCGATGTCGCCGATGGTGCCGCCCAACTCAGTGATGACCACGTCGGAGCCGGTCTGCTCCTCAATACGACGGAACTTATCCTTAATGGCGTTCGTGACGTGCGGAATCACCTGCACGGTGCCGCCCAAAAAGTCACCGCGACGTTCACGGGCGATCAGGCTCTTATAGATGGCACCAGTCGTAAAGTTGGAATCGCGGGTCAGATTCTCGTCAATAAAGCGCTCGTAGTGGCCCAGGTCCAGATCGGACTCGTAGCCGTCCTCGGTCACAAAGACCTCGCCATGCTGGAACGGGCTCATGGTGCCGGGGTCGACGTTCAGATACGGGTCGGCCTTTTGCATCGTTACCTTGTAGCCGCGCGACTTGAGCAGACGGCCCAGCGAGGCCGCGGTAATACCCTTGCCCAGAGACGAAACCACGCCGCCGGTCACGAACACATGCTTGGTCATATTGAGTTACCTGCGCTTCCCGTAGAAGTTGTCCATACACATCTTACGGGTCTTCATTGTAATACTCGCGACGCGCGCCGCACGCAATTTTTCTTACGCGCAATCGCATTTCTCCATCTCGAAACAAAACGCCGTCCGGTTGCCCAGGCGGCGTCGTTTTCACTATGAATGCATGCTGTTATCGATCGGCGACTTCGTCCTTGATCAAGTCCTGCACGAGCATACCGGCACGGATGCCCTCTAGATACCACTCGCCACGCTCCGTGAGACAAATACCATTTGCGAGCTGGCCGCCGTCGTCGCTGTAGCGCGAGACGACCTCAATGATGTCTTCGGATTCCAAGCGCTCAATTGCCGCGCGGGCGCGATACGGAGAAACCCCCACACGCTCGGCAAGCGTCTTGCGCGAAAAGCCATAAAATCCGCCGTTGTCTTCGGATTGCTGGGCGATCTCCATCAGCACCTGCACCTCGACACGCTTCATATCGTTGACACTCGCACGACCCTTGCCAGCCATGGCAGCCTCCTCAAACCGAGCACGGGCATCACTTGCACCGTGCGCGACCGGCACACCCCATGATGGCCGGCAACATCCATCATGCGGCATCCCCGCAAAAGGATGAAACAATTAGGGTTATTGTATACCGTCCAAATCGCTTATAGGCAGGTAAACGGGCTAATTTTAGGTTAAACGGTAGCTTTGTTGATAAAAGGGGCGCACCGAATGCATACCCGATGCGCCCCTTTCAGACCAATTTATCCCGGCTTAGCGGTGGAAGAAACCGCGGCGCTCGAACTTGGGCTCGCAGCACACGTTGATGCCCAGCTTGCGCAACACCGTCTCGTCCGTCGGCGAGATGATCACGCTAAAGAAGGCATCGCAGCCGCGCAGCTGCTCCAGGCCCGAAAGGACGCGGGCCGCCGTCTCGCTCGTTGCCGAGGTGATCGAGAGCGCCATAAGCGTCTCGTCGGTGTGCAGGCGCGGGTTCTTGCTACCCAGGAAATGCGTCTTGAGCTTGCTAATAGGCTCAATCGCCTCATCGCTAATGACCTCGAGCTCAAGGTCGACGCCCGAGACATGCTTGAGGGCATTCATGATGAGCGAACTCGCGGCGCCCAGGCGCGTGGAAGTCTTGCCGGTCACCACGGAGCCGTCGGGCATGACCATGGCACCCACGGGACCACCCGTCAGCTGCTCCCTGGTGAGGGCCGCCGAGCGCGCCGGTGAGTAGTTCTTATCGATGCCGGCTTTCTTCATAATAATCTTGAGACGGTCGACTTGCTCATCGCCCACGCCGGTACGGCGCACATTTTCGACCGCGGTAAAGTAGCGGCGGACGATCTCCATCTTGGAAGCGTCGCGGCAGGCATCGTCATCGGTGATGGCAAAGCCGACCATATTGACGCCCATGTCCGTAGGGCTCTGGTAGGGGCTCTTGCCCAGGATCTTTTCCATCAGGGCACGAACTACCGGGAAGGCCTCGACGTCGCGGTTGTAGTTGACCGTGGTCTTGTTGTAGGCCTCAAGGTGGAACGAATCGATGATATTGGCGTCGTCGAGGTCAGCCGTGGCGGCCTCGTAGGCAATATTGACCGGATGCGTCAGAGGAAGATTCCAGACCGGGAAGGTCTCGAATTTGGCATAGCCGGCGGCGGTACCGTGCTTATGCTCGTGATACAGCTGCGAGAGGCAAGTGGCGAGCTTGCCCGAGCCAGGGCCGGGCGCCGTCACGACGACGAGCGGACGGGTGGTCTCGACAAACTCGTTCTTGCCATAGCCGTCGTCGGACACGATCAGGTCGACGTCGTGCGGATAGCCCTCGATGGGATAGTGGAGCTTGGCGGGAATGCCGAGCGCGTTCAGGCGGTTGCGGAACACATCGGCAGCGGGCTGGCCGGCGTACTGGGTGATGACCACAGCCGCGACGGCAAAGCCGTTGCCGCGGAACAGGTCGACCAGGCGCAAAACGTCCTCGTCATAGGTAATGCCCAGGTCACCGCGAGCCTTGTTCTTCTCGATGTGGTTCGCGTTAATGGCGATGATGACCTCGACGTCGTCGGCTATACTCTTGAGCATGCGAAACTTGCTGTCCGGCTCAAAACCCGGCAGCACGCGGCTCGCGTGATAGTCGTCAAACAGCTTGCCGCCAAACTCCAAATACAGCTTGCCGCCAAACTGCGAGATGCGCTCCTTAATATGAGCGGCTTGCAGCTCGATATACTTCGCGTTGTCGAAACCCTGGCGCATATATGGCTCCCGTCCCGTTTCGTAAATTAAGTTCCTACGCGATTATAACGGAGCCTGCCCTCCCCGATGCCCAGGCCATCAACAGGCACCAACCAAACACGCCCACCGCAACCGCCGGGGACCCGGGGTGGCTCATTTGGAACGGGAAACAAGGCACTCAGCACCAACAATGAAAACGTCGCAGGTTAAGCATAAGCCAGCGAAAGCCCGCCAGAGTAGGCAAAGCGCCCCTGCACCAACAATGGAAAGCGCCGCAGGCAGAGGACGGACAGCGAGCGCCGTCCAGAACGTACAAGTTGGCATGAAAAAGGCAAGGCATAGACCTTTTGGTCATGCCTTGCCTTTTGAATGACAAATTGTCGTTCTGGACGGCGCGCAGCGTCGACTGGTTGCGCGGTTCGTAGAACCGCGCAACATAAGAGCGCCCCCTCCCGCGCACGGAACGGGAGGGGGCCAAAGGTAGGAGTCTACCGGTGGGGTTACCCCACCGGACAGACGATGACCAGGTGATCCTTTACAGGATCGTCATGGTTTCCGTGGGGTACCCGTTGGGTACTTAGAGCATCACGCAAGCGATGGTCAGGATGACGGCGCAGACGACGGAGAGAGCGACGATGAGCTTAAGAGCAAACTTGAGCCAGGTCGTCCACTCGATCTTGGCCAGGGCAAGACCGCCCATGATGGCGCCAGAGGTCGGGGTGAACAGGTTCACGACACCGATGGCGGCGGAGAAGATCATGACCATGACCTCGGGCGAGAAGCCGAGCTTAACAGCCAGCGGTCCCATGATGGGCATGGAGACAGTAGCCATACCGGAGGTCGAGGGGATCAGGAAGGACAGGCCGAAGTAGACCAGGAAGCTCATGGGAGCGAAGATCACGCCGGACAGGCCAGCCAGAGCATTGGCGGCAGCGTCGAGGACGTAGACGTCGAGGCCGGTGCTAGCCATGAGGACGGAGATACCACGGGCGAGAGCGATGACGAGGACAACGGACATCATGTCGGCAGCGCCGGTGATGAAGGTGTTGACGATTTGCTTCTCGGAGAGGCCACCGATGATACCGATCAGGATAGCCATGAGGAAGAACCAAGTGGAAGCCTCGTCGAAGTACCACTGGCCAATGGGCAGGCCGGTGATCAGGGCAGACCAGCCCTGAACGATGGCGTTACCGTCGGCGTCATAGACAGCGCCAGCATCGAAGAAGTTGGCGACGCCCTCGTTGAGGTCGGCCAGCGGGATGAAGCCGACGATCATGACGACGAAGGTGAAGGCAAAGGCGATCAGAACACCCTTCTGACGACCGGTGAGCTTGACCTCCTTGTTAACCTCGGAAGCAGCCTTGCCGTGAGCCTCTTCGGCGTCCTTGAGCTCCTGCATCGAAAGGATGGTGGAACCCTTGTCAGCCTTGACCTTCTTGGCATAGCTCATGACGAAGAAGATGGACATGGCAGTGGTAACAATCCACAGGACGGCACCGAGGCCGATGATGATGGACTGGTTGACCTCAATGCCAACGCCGGTCAGAGCGTCGACGGCAGCGCCGACGGCGAACGGGTTAACCGTGGAGCCCAGGCAGCCGCAGCCAGCGCCGAGCAGGACGGTGGCAGCACCGACCATAGGGTCGAAGCCAGCGGCCATCATGGTAGCGGCAAGCAGGGCGTAGAAGGGAACGGTCTCCTCGCACATACCATAGGTGGTACCACCGAGGGAGAAGATGAGCATCAGCACGGGAATGAGCATGATCTCATTGCCCTTAAGCTTCTGCACCAGAACGGCAATGCCGTTGTCCAGGGCGCCGGTCTCGGTCATCATGCCGAGGAAGCCGCCGAGGATCATAACGAAGAGGCAGACGGGCAGAGCGTCAGCGAAGCCCTTGACCGGGGCGGTGCAGAAATCGCTCAGGCGGGCAGCGGTAACCTCGCCACCGGACGTACCGGAGACGATAACGGTAACAACCGCGACGATTGCCAGCAGAGCAAGAAGAATGGTGAACGATGAAGGCATACCGCGCTTTTTCTTAGCGGTCTCAGTCATAGTTCTCATCCCCCCTTCATAAATCATTTACTGATCTCGCCCGAAGCGGCTCTTCCGTGCCGTGCATGTCGCTCAGTGCGAGATTTTTACCAGACAAAAGCGCTCGGGGTGCGCAGCAATGCACCCCGAGCGAGATGCTAGAAGCTCTTACTTGAGCGTAGCGTACATAACAGCCTTGATGGTGTGCATGCGGTTCTCGGCCTCGTCGAAGACCTTGGAAGCGGGGCTCTCGAAGACCTCGTCGGTGACCTCCTGCTCGGTGATGCCGAACTGCTCGCACTTCTCGGCGCCAATGGTGGTGTTGGTGTCGTGGAAGCTGGGCAGGCAGTGCAGGAAGATGGCACCCGGGTTGGCCATAGCCATGACCTCGGAGGTGACACGATACGGGGTGAGCTGAGCGATGCGCTCGGCCCAAACCTCGTCGGGCTCGCCCATGGAGACCCACACGTCGGTGTAGAGAACGTCGGCACCGGCGACGCCGTCCTTGACGTCGGTGGTCAGCTTGATGGTGCAGCCGTTGGCCTCGGCGATGGGCTTGCAGGCCTCGATGACGTCATCGGCGGGCATGCACTCCTCGGGGCCGCAGGCCACAAAGTTCATGCCGAGCTTGGAGCAGACGACCATGAGGGAGCGAGCAACGTTGTTCTTGCAGTCGCCCATGAAGACGAGGGTCTTGCCCTTGATGTCGTAGTTGAAGTTCTCCTGGACGGTCAGGATGTCGGCGAGCATCTGGGTGGGATGCCACTCAGTGGTCAGGCCGTTCCACACGGGCACGCCGGACTTAGCAGCGAGCTCCTCGACGTCGTCCTGGGCAAAGCCACGGAACTCAATGCCGTCATACATGCGGCCGAGAACGCGGGCGGTATCCTCGATGGACTCCTTCTTGCCCATCTGCGACGAGCCCGGATCGAGGTAGGTGACGCCCATGCCCAGATCCATGCCGCCGACCTCGAAGGCGCAGCGGGTACGAGTGGAGGTCTTCTGGAAGAGCAGAACGATGTTCTTGCCCTCGAGATAGCGGTGCGGAACGCCAGCGCGCTTCATGTCCTTGAAGTTCTTGGAGAGCTTGAGCAGGTACTCGATCTCCTCGGTGGTGAGGTCGAGGAGCTTGAGGAAGCTACGGCCGGAGAGGTTAACACCCATGGTTCGTTTCCTTTCGAAGAAATGAATTACGTAAGTATTAGTGTTGCCCGTTTAACGGGCGAAGCCGGTGCGGTTGTAGGGGGACCGCACCGGAAACGGAAAGACTTAGAGGTCCTCGCGCCAGAAGGGCATGCTCATGCAGCGCGGGCCGCCGCGGCCGCGGGAGAGCTCGGCGGAGGGCACGACGAGAAGGTCCAGGCCCTCCTTGTACAGCACGTCGTTGGTGACGGTGTTGCGGGCGTAGACGCAGATCTTGCCGGGCTCGACGCACAGGGTGTTGGAGCCGTCGTTCCACTGCTCGCGGGAGGCCGCGATCGGGTCGCCGCCGCCGCAGGGGATCAGCTTGACCTGGTCGACGCCGGTGGCGTCCTCCAGGACGTGCTCGAGGGTGTCCTCGATCAGGCGGATGTTCACGTCGCCCGGGTTCTTGCCGGCGGTCAGCTCGTAGACGCGCAGGGTGCCCATGATGGCGGGGTGGATCGTGAACTTATCGACGTCGATCTGGGTGAAGACCGTGTCGAGGTGCATGAAGGCGCGCGAGACGGGGATGTCGAAGGCCAGGATGCGCTCGACCTTGGAGTCGGAGTTCCAGAAGATGTTCTGGGCCATGACGTCGATGGCGGCTGCCTGGGTGCGCTGGGAGATGCCGACGGCGAGGGTCTTCTCGTTGATGTTCAGCACGTCGCCGCCCTCGGTGTGGAACTGGCAGTCGCGGCGGAAGTACAGGGAGACGTCCTTGTAGTCGGGGTGGTACTTGAAGACGTACTTGCCGTACAGGGTCTCGCGGTTGCGGGTGACCGAGTACATGCGGTTGAGGTTGACGCCCTCGCCGACGACCGCGAACGGGTCGCGGGTGAAGTAGAGGTTGGGCATCGGGTCGATGATCAGGTCGGACTCGGACTCGGAGTTGACCAGGGAGTCGAGGGTCGTGGACGCCGTGAGGGGCATGTCGATCTCGGCCTTGGTCATGCCGGCCATGGTCTTCTTGACGAACTCGAGGTTGTCCTCGATGGAGTCCAGCTTCTCGCGGACGATCTGCGGCATGTGCTGGCCGCGGATGCCTGCCTCGGCGATGTACTGGTCGGTGAACTCGGCGCGGGCGCCGGGGACCTGGTCGAACACCTCTGCGACGAGGTTCTCGAGGTAGAGCACCTCCACGCCCTGGTCCCTCAGGATCTGGGCGAAGGTGTCGTGCTCCTGCTGCGCGACCTCAAGGAACGGGACGTCGTCGAACAGGAGTCGCTCGAGCTCGTCGGGCGGCAGGTTGAGGAGCTCGTCGCCGGGACGGTGCAGGCAGACCTTCCTGAGCTTGCCGATCTCGGAAGGCACGTGCAGACCTTTCGTCATGGCCTCCTACCTTTCTTTCGGGCC
>NZ_QSJB01000029.1:0-14488 GCF_003469285.1 Collinsella sp. AM31-2AC | reverse complement strand
TGCAGCGACGGACCTCGGGACGCTCTTACACCACGTCTGCGCGCGCCACCCTTATTCCACCGTTCCGTAGACGGCGCCCCAGCCGTGGGCAGCCAAGGCGGAGTTGAGCTGGTCGCACAGCGACCGGCGATCGTAGCAGCCGGGCGGCAAAAGGTTCACGATTTCCATGAGGTCGGGTGCCAAGTCGACGATTTCGGCCTGCACGATTAGGTCAAGCCGGTCGATGGCGTGGCGGTCGTAAAACAGTCCGTCGACCAGGCGCTGCAGGTCACCGAATTCCTCGGCCTGGAACAATCCGTACTCCATAGTGCCTCCTTGGGCGCCCCACGCCGGCATGCGCGGCGATTCGTAATTTATTGCGATGGACTTAATCTATCACGGCTTCATAACGTTGCGGCGGTGGCGGTCTATACTTAGACGAACTGCAACGTCCCGCTTCGCGAAAGGTCGCACCCATGCAGACGATCTACCAGAAGATGGAAACCACCGAACTCGATGCCGCCATCGAGGCGCTCAAGGCCGAGGTCGCCGAGGTCAAGGCCAAGGGTCTGGCGCTCGATATGGCCCGCGGCAAGCCGTCGCCCTCCCAGGTGGACATCTCGCGCCCCATGCTCGATATCCTCAATGCCGATGCCGATCTGCACGACGGCAATGTCGACTGCTCCAACTACGGTTGCTTCGAGGGCATTCCCTCGGCACGCAAGCTGGCGGGGGAGTTCCTGGGTTGTCCTGCCGAGCAGACGCTCGTACTGGGCTCATCGAGCCTGCTGATCGAGCACGATATCGCCGGTATGTTCTGGCGTTGCGGCTCGTGCGGCAGCGACCCTTGGGAGGCTTACGAGGCAGCGCACGACGGCAAGAAGGTCAAGTTCCTGTGCCCCGTTCCCGGCTACGATCGCCACTTTGGCATCACCGCCGACTTGGGCATCGAGAACGTCCCCGTCGCGATGACCGACAACGGCCCCGACATGGACGAGGTTGAGCGCCTGGTTGCCACCGACGACTCCATCAAGGGCATCTGGTGCGTGCCCAAGTATTCCAACCCCACGGGCATCACCTTTAGCGAGGACACTGTGCGTCGCCTGGTCGAGATGCCCACGGCCGCGCCCGATTTCCGCATCTTTTGGGACAACGCTTACTGCGTGCACGACCTGTACGACGAGACCGACGAGCTCGCAAATATCTTTGACCTCGCTCGCGCGGCGGGCACCGAGGATCGCGTGGTTGCCTTTGCCTCGACGTCCAAGATCACCTTCCCGGGCGCCGGCATCGGCTTTATTGGTGCGAGCCCCGCGGTTATCGCCGAGTTCTCCAAGCGCCTGAAGGCCGGCCTCATCAGCGCCGACAAGCTCAACCAGCTGCGTCACGTGCGTTTCCTTCCCACCATCGAGGCGGTCAAGGAGCACATGAAAAAGCATGCCGAGTTCCTGCGCCCGCGCTTTGAGGCCGTTGAGCGTAAACTCACCGAGGGCTTGGGCAACACAGGTTGCGCCACTTGGACTCATCCCCATGGCGGCTACTTTGTGAGTTTCGATGGCCCCGAGGGCTCGGCCCAGAAGGTCGCCGCGCTTTGTGCCGACCTGGGCGTCAAGCTCACGCCGGCTGGTGCCACCTGGCCTTATGGCAAGGATCCGCGCGACACCAACATCCGCATCGCGCCGAGCTATCCCACGGTCGAGGACCTGGAGGCTGCGCTCGATGTGCTGGTGCTGGCTGTCAAGCTCGTCGCTGCCGAGCTTGCGCGTGCCGAGCGCGCCTAACGCGTAGGGCCCCGCAAGTCCGCGCCTAGTACTATCCGCACTTTCGATACGTAAAGGAGCGTATACATGGATTTGGGTATTTCCACCAACCCCACGCCAGAGCTCTACACCATTAAGGTGACCGGTGAGATCGATATCTCTAACGCCGATAGCCTGCGCAATGCCATCGACCTGGCGCTCGAGCAGCCCACTGAGGCCGTTGAGCTCGATTTTGCCCAGGTGAGCTACATCGATTCGACGGGCATTGGCGTGCTTGTGGGCGCCGCACACCACGCAGCTGATCATGGTAAGCGTTTTAGCTGCGTCAACGTGCAGCCCCCGGTGATGCGCGTGGTTCAGCTGTTGGGCGTCGACCAGGAGATTTCGATCACCGCTGCATAATCTTTGCCCCCAAAAGGGCGTGCCGTTTGGCATATGTTTGTGATGCGCTCGGACGTTTTGGCGTCCGGGCGCTATACTTGACCGAATGAATAGACGAGTTCCGGCCGAATGGCGCGGTGCGGGCTCGACTCACATCGAGCCTTGGAGGTATGTGTGTTTGGTATTGGAGAGGGTGAGCTCGCGATCATCGTGGTCTTCGGCTTTTTGCTGTTTGGCCCGGATAAGCTCCCGCAGATGGGCCGCACGATCGGCCGTGCTATCCGTCAGTTCCGCGAGACGCAGGAAAAGATGACGGCCGTTGTTCAGTCCGAGATTATCGATCCGGTGAGCGAGGCCGCGTCGGCCCCGGTCAAGCCCAAGAAGACTGCTGCGACCGACGACGATTCCGATGCGGACGAGGATGCCGCCGAGACGGCAGCGCCCGCCAAGAAGGAGACCTTTGCCGAGCGTCGCGCCCGTCTTGCTGCCGAGAAGGCCGCAAGCGAGGGCGCTGCTGAGGGCGAAGGCGCTGTTGATGAGGCCGAGGGTACAGAGCCTGCTGCTGCCGTCGAGCCCGAGCCTGCTGCAGAGCCCAAGCCCGAGCCGGCAGAGCCCACGACGGCTGACCTCTACGCCCGTCGTCCCCGCAAGCGCAAGGCCGTCGTCGACCAGCTCGCTCGCGAGCTCGAGGTCGAGGACGATGCCGAGGCTGCTGCCGCCGACGCCCCGAAGGGAGGCGATGAGTAATGCCGATCGGACCTGCGCGCATGCCGCTCTTCGATCACCTGGGAGAGCTCCGTCGCCGCCTGACCATCGTGGTCGTTTCGGTGTTTGCCGCCGCCATCGTGCTGTACTTTGCCACGCCCGTGGTGCTCGATATTCTTGAGGACCCCATCCGCTCCTTTGTGCCGGACGGTAAGTTTTACATCACCACCACGCTCGGCGGCTTTGGCCTGCGCTTCTCGCTTGCCATCAAGATGGCCGTGGTCATGTGCACGCCCATGATCATCTGGCAGATTCTGGCATTTTTCCTGCCGGCACTGCGCCCCAACGAGCGCAAGTGGGTTGTGCCCACGGTGCTCGCCTCGACGGTGCTGTTCTTCCTGGGTGCCATCTTCTGCTACTTCATCATCATCCCGGCGGGCTTTGAGTGGCTCATCGGCGAGACCTCGGCTGTCGCTACGGCGTTGCCCGATCTGGAGAACTACGTCAACATGGAGCTGCTCTTTATGATCGGCTTTGGTGTGGCGTTTGAGCTGCCGCTCATCATCTTCTACCTGTCCGTTTTCCACATCGTGTCCTATGCGGCCTTCCGCAGCGCCTGGCGCTACGTGTACGTAGGCCTGCTCGTGGGTTCGGCTGTGATTACGCCCGACGGCTCGCCCGTTACGCTGGGTCTCATGTATGGCGCCCTGCTCTCGCTCTACGAGATTTCGCTCGCCATCGCTCGCGTGGTCATTACCGCGCGCGAGGGCAAGGAGGGCCTGTTCGTGAGCCGTCTGGACCTGTTCTCGGACGACGAGGACGACGAGGAGTAAATCGGTATGCACGAGGTTGGCATTGTCAACGGCATACTCGATACAGTGATTCGCGCGGCGCGTGGGGCGGGGGCCTCGCGCGCCGTTTTGGTAACGCTTCGTATCGGGGATATGACCGAGGTCGTGCGCGAGGCACTCGACTTTGCGTGGGAGACGTTTCGCGATGAGGACCCGCTCACGCGCGGCTGCGAGCTTGCCGTGGAGGAGGTCCATCCACAAAGCGAGTGCCTGGACTGCGGCGAGGTCTTTGAGCACGACCGTTTCCATTGCCGTTGTCCCCAATGTGGCGGTGCCAACGTGCGTCTGCTGCATGGCCGCGAACTCGACATCGCAAGTATCGAGATCGAGACCCCCGACGATTAGCACGCTCGCCATCTAGCGATGGGGTATAAAAGGGCCAAAGTAAGGAGCGCTAAGTATGGCCGAGAAAACGATTGATATCGCGTCGCCGATTCTGTCGCGCAACGAGCGCCTGGCAGATCAGCTGCGTCAGCGGTTTGAGCAGACGAACACCTACGTGATCAATGTGCTGTCGAGCCCTGGCTCGGGTAAGACCACCACGATTCTGGGCACCAACGAGCGCCTGCGTGACAAAGCCAGCCTGCGCTGTGCCGTTATCGAGGGCGATATCGCTTCGGACGTCGACGCCATCACCATGAAGGAAGCCGGCATGCCCGCCATCCAGATCAACACGGGCGGCCTGTGCCACCTCGAGGGCAACATGATCATGGAGGCCGTCGACGCCTTCGACCAGGCCGTCGGTCTGGAGAACATCGACGTCATCTTTATCGAAAATGTGGGTAACCTGGTCTGCCCGGTCGACTTTGACCTGGGCGAGAACCTGTCCATCATGATCCTCTCGGTGCCCGAGGGCGACGACAAGCCCATCAAGTACCCGGGCATCTTCCAGCACGCCGGCGCGCAGCTGCTCAACAAGGTCGACGTGGCCCCGGCTTTCGATTTTGACATGGATAGGTATACTAAGACACTCGATGACCTCAATCCGCAGGCGCCGCGGTTTGCCGTGAGCGCGCGCAAGGGCGAGGGCATGGATGCCTGGTGCGATTGGCTCATCGGGCAGATTGAGCAAGCAAGGGCGTAAGTCGGCCGCCATACGGGCGGGCGTAGCCGCAGAGATACGAGATAGGAGCCTCTTTTGAAGCTCATCATCGCCGAGAAAAACGACGCCGCGCGTCAGATTGCCGAGCGTCTGTCCACGGGCAAGCCCAAAAAGGACAAGGTGTACAACACCGCCATCTACCGTTTTGAGTGGAAGGGCGAGGAGTGCGTGACGATCGGCCTTGCCGGTCACATCCTTGCGCCCGATTTTTGCGACAGCGTGCTGTTCGATAAAAAGCTGGGCTGGTATTCGGTCACCGAGGACGGCGAGATGCTGCCGGCCGATATGCCCGATGGCCTGGCACGTCCGCCCTACGACACCAAGCGCAAGCCGTTTCTTGCCGATGGTATCTCCATCAAGGGCTGGAAGCTCGAGAGCCTGCCTTACCTCACCTGGGCGCCCGTCATTAAGCTGCCGGCCGAGAAGGAGCTCATCCGCTCGCTCAAGAACCTTGCCAAGAAGTCCGACAGCGTCATTATCGCCACGGACTTCGACCGCGAGGGCGAACTGATCGGTTCGGACGCCCTCAACAAGGTGCGCGAGGTTGCGCCCGACTTGCCGGTCGCCCGCGCCCAGTATTCTTCGTTTACCAAGGCCGAGATTACGCAGGCCTTCGATAATCTTGTCTCGCTCGACCAGAATCTGGCCGACGCCGGCGAGAGCCGCCAGCACATCGACCTCATTTGGGGTGCGGTGCTCACGCGCTACCTGACGCTCGCCAAGTTTGGCGGCTTTGGCAACGTGCGCTCCGCCGGCCGCGTGCAGACGCCGACGCTTGCCTTGGTGGTCGAGCGCGAGCGCGAGCGCATGGCGTTTGTGCCCGAGGACTATTGGCAGATTCGCGGCATGGGTGCCGCTCAGGGTGCTGCCGAGGATGACCGCTTTAAGATTGCGCACAAGACGGCACGTTTTACCGATAAAGATGCTGCCGAGACGGCGTACGGCCACGTCGACGGCGCTACGACGGCAACCGTCGCCGCGGTGACCAAGCGCTCCCGCAAGCAGCAGCCGCCCACCCCGTTTGCGACGACCTCGCTGCAGGCTGCCGCCGCGGCCGAGGGCATCTCACCTGCACGTACCATGCGCATCGCCGAGTCCCTCTACATGGCGGGCCTCATCAGCTATCCGCGTGTCGACAACACCGTGTACCCTGCGACGCTCGATCTGGGCGCCGTGGTGAGCGACCTGGCAAAGATCAACCCGGCGCTGGCGCCCGTGTGCAAAAAGGTACTCGCCGGCCCCATGAAGCCCACGCGCGGCAAAGTCGAGACCACCGACCACCCGCCCATCTACCCCACGGGCGAAGGCGATCCGTCCACGCTCGATGGCGGCCAGCGCAAGCTCTACGACCTCATCGCCCGTCGCTTCCTGGCGACGCTCATGGGTCCCGCGACTATCGAGAACACCAAGCTCGAGCTCGATGTGAACGGTGAGCCGTTCGTGGCTTCGGGCGATGTGCTCGTGACCCCGGGTTTCCGCGAGGCGTACCCGTACGGACTCAAGCGCGACGAGCAGATGCCTCCGCTGGAGCAGGGCGACACGGTCGACGTGTTCGACATTAAGCTCGAGGCCAAGCAGACCGAGCCGCCCGCGCGCTACAGCCAGGGCAAGCTCGTGCAGGAGATGGAAAAGCGCGGCCTGGGCACCAAGTCCACGCGCGCGAGCATCATCGAGCGCCTGTACGCCGTGCGCTACCTCAAAAACGATCCCGTGGAGCCGAGCCAGCTGGGCATCGCCATCATCGACGCGCTGACGCAGTTTGCCCCGCGCATCACGAGCCCCGATATGACCAGCGAGCTCGACGGCGACATGACCCGTGTGGAGCGCGGCGAGGACACCGAAGAGCATGTCGTGACGCACTCGCGCGCGCTGCTGGCCGGCGTGCTCGACGAGCTGCTCAAGCACACGCAGGAGCTGGGCGACGCCATCAGCGACGCCGTCACGGCCGATGCGCGCGTGGGCGCCTGCCCCAAGTGCGGCAAGGACCTGGTTATGAAGACGAGCGCCAAGACCCGCGGCAGCTTTATCGGCTGCATGGGCTGGCCCGACTGCGACGTGACCTATCCGGTGCCGAGCGGCGTCAAGGTGAGCCCGCTCGAGGGCGAGGCCGCCGTGTGCCCCGAATGCGGTGCGCCGCGCATTAAGTGTCAGCCGTTCCGCCAGAAGGCTTTCGAGATCTGCGTGAACCCGACGTGCCCCACCAACTACGAGCCCGACCTTAAGGTGGGCGAGTGCAAGGTGTGTGCCGAGGCCGGACGCCATGGCGACCTGATCGCGCACAAGAGCGAGAAGAGCGGCAAGCGCTTTATCCGCTGCACCAACTACGATGACTGCGGCGTGAGCTATCCGCTGCCGGCGCGTGGCAAGCTCGAGGCGACGGGCGAGACCTGTCCCGAGTGCGGCGCCCCCATCGTGGTGGTCAACACGGCGCGCGGTCCGTGGCGTATCTGCGTCAACATGGACTGCCCGACCAAGGAGAAGAAGCCCGCCCGCGGCCGCAAGACCACAACCAAGGCGAGCACGGCAAAGAAGACGACCGCTGCGAAGAAGACTTCGACGGCGAAAAAGTCGACTGCCAAGAAGTCGACCACCAAGAAGACGACGGCCAAGAAGGCCGCCGACAAGTAACGGCGCAGTCGAAACATTGCCCAAAAAAACGAGCGAGGACCCCGCGATCCTCGCTCGTTTTTTTGACCGGCAGTTAGGGACGTTCTTTTTCTGCCGGCAGTTTAGGAACGTCCCTAACTGCCGGCTCGGGAACGACAAAGCGCTAGTTCACCTCGACAGGCTTGGCGCCGGGATAACGCTCCTCAAAGTCTAGGCGGTACTTATTGTCATTGGTGCCCGCCACGTTGTCGCGCGACAGCGGCGCCACGATCTCATTCTTGTGGTCCGCAGGCTTGGCGTATTTCAGACTGATCTCCCAGGCATCACAGATTGCGTCAATGCGGTGATCCAGGTCGTCGTACAGGGCGATGATGTCCTTCCAGGAGCTGTAGTTTTTGGAGCTCGTCGGGACGTCCAGGTCCTCGACGATGTCGTAATACTGCTCGATGGTGTCCTCCGTGCGCTCGGCGACGTCGGCGAGATTTTGACGGGTGGTTCGATCCTCTTCCAGATAGTTGCCGTTGAAGTTCTGCGCGCAGCCACGGACCTGGCTGTCGAGATCTTCGAGCAGGTCGTAGTATTCGCTCAGGCGACGGTAGAGGTTCTGCTCAGAGAGCGTTGCTTCGCCGCCATCCTCGTCGTCATCGTCATCATCGTCGTACAGGCTGTTGGGATCGCCGAGAGGCTTTAGGCCATCGTCGTCGACGTCATGGTGCAGCTTAGCTACCTCGGCAGTCGTCTGCGTGGCGGCGTTGTCGAACGGTCTGATTGCAAAGAAGATGACCAGGGCGATGATGATCGCCACCAGCACAACGATAACGGCGATAAGCGGCCCGGTGCCGCTCTTTTTGGAAGCGGGGGTCTGTGGCGAAGCGGGCACGTATGCGGGAACCGGCTGCTGTTGGGGCGAGCCGCTCGCGACGGGTATGCGCTGCGTGGTCTCGACGGCCTCGGTCCTTGCGGCGGGGTCGGGGCTATAGGCGAGGGAGTCGTCCGCCTTGGCTTGCGGCGTATCAAGGGAGCCGGTCTGCTCAAAAGCGGGCTGGCTATCGCTCGCGGCTGTTTGCTCAACGGGTGCACCGCACGAGGTGCAGAACTTGGCATCATCTGCAAGACGCTTGCCGCACGAGGCGCAATACCGAGACATTGCCACTCCTTTCGCCACATTTCAATGCAATACGACGATTATACCCAGCATCCAAAATTCCCCATCATAAGTTGCGGTGAAATAGGGACTGTTTGGCGATCTCAGAGCTTCAATCAGTCCCTATTTCACCGCAACTTTGGAAAGGCGCCTTTAGCCATTGGGGACGCGCCGAGCACTGGGGTATCATGGCTTGGTTGATATATCTGCATTTACGCGCCTTGTAGGAAGGGGCTGCGCCCATGGCTTTTGAGCCTGCTCAACATAGCTTTATCACGCTCGAGGGCGTCGACGGTGCCGGCAAGTCCACGCAGGCGCGCCTGCTTGCCCGCGCGCTCGAACTCGCTGGCTATCAGGTCGTAACTCTGCGCGAGCCGGGTGGCACTGCCATCAGCGAAAAGATTCGCGCCCTGCTGCTCGACCCCGCCAACACGGCGATGGGCGATACCTGCGAGCTGTTGCTCTACGAGGCTGCGCGTGCCCAGTTGGTGCACGAGGTCATAGCCCCCGCCCTTGCGGCCGGCAAGGTGGTCCTGTGCGATCGCTTCTACGATTCCACGACCTGCTACCAGGCATTTGCCGACGGCCTCGATCGCCAGATGGTGCGCGACGCCAACAACCTGGCCGTCGCGGGAACGCACCCGGCGCTCACACTCGTCTACCACATCACGCCCGAGCAGGCGGCGCTACGCATGGCAGCCCGTGGCGCGGCAGATCGCATGGAGGCTAAGGGCATGGCATTCCAGGAGCGTGTCTACGAGGGGTTTTGCGCAATTGCTGCCGAGGAGCCAGACCGCGTAAAGCTCATCGACGCCACTACGACCGTCGAGGAAGTCTTCGAGAAGACGGTCGAGCAGGTTCGCGCGTACGGTCTCGACATTCCGCAGGAAGCCGTCGCCGCCGCGCTTGCCAAGGAGGCCGAGTAACATGGCCCCCGCTCAGGCAAGCCTGCTGGCCAAGCTCGACACCCAAGAGCGCGTGCGTGACTTTTTGACCAATGCCGTCGCTAGCGGTCGCGCATCGCACGCCTACCTGTTTTTGGGCGCTCCCGGCGCGGGCAAGCTCGACGCCGCGTGGGCGCTCGCCCAAGCCTTCCTGTGCGAGCAGAATGGCTGCGGCTCATGCGATAGCTGCGTGCGCGTCGCCCGCCATACGCACCCCGACGTGCGCTATTACACGCCCGAGAGCGCCACGGGTTACCTCATTGCCCAGACCCGCGAGCTGCTCGATGACGTGCCACTGGCGCCCATCCGTGCCAAGGCCAAGGTCTACATCATCGACCGTGCCGAGCAACTGCGTGCCAACACCGCCAACGCACTGCTCAAAACGCTCGAGGAGCCGCCCGAGGGCGTTATGTTTATCTTGCTGGGCACCTCGGCCGACGTGATGCTGCCCACTATCGTGAGTCGTTGCCAGTGTGTGCCGTTTCGGCTGGTATCGCCCGCCGTCGCCGCGCAGGCCGTGAGCCGCGCCACCGGTCAGGACCCTGCGCGTTGCCGCATGGCGGTCGCCGTGGCGGGAAGCCCCACACGCGGCATCGAGTTTCTTAAGAGCGCCGAGCGCCAGGACGCCCGCCGTCAGATGGTCCGTGCCATCGACTCACTCATTGCCGCCGACGAGGCCGACGTGCTCAGTCGCGCCAAGTCGCTCATCGTCGCCGTCAAGGCGCCGCTTGCCGAGGTCAAGTCCACGCAGGAAAAGGTACTCGAGCAAAACGCCGACTACCTGTCGCGTGGAGCATTGAAGCAGCTTGAGGACCGCAACAAGCGCGAACTCAACGCGCGCGAGCGTTCGGGTATCATGGAAGCGCTGGCGAGCGCGCGGACGCTCATGCGCGACGTGCTGCTGACACTTCAGGACGAGGCAGCCGACGTGGTGAACGAGGACGTGCGCGACACGATCGGTCGGCTTGCCGCCGCGACCAATGTTGCGGGTGCCACCCAGGCGCTCGAGGCGGTCGCGACCGCCGAGCGCAACATCGCCAGAAACGTTACTCCCCAGCTGGCCATCGAGGTCATGCTGTTCGATATCAGGAAGGCACTGAAATGCCGTTAGTCGTACCCGTTAAGTTTACCTACGCCTCGCGCGACCTGTGGTTTGACCCGCAGGACCTGGATATCCTCGAGGCAGATTACGCTATTTGCTCCACCGAGCGCGGAACCGAGATCGGCCTGGTCACGGCTGATCCCTTCGAGGTACCGCAAGACGAGATCGGTCAGCCGCTCAAGCCCGTGCTGCGCGTGGCGAGCGACATCGACCTGCAGCTTGCCGACGATTTGGCCATCCAGGGCGACGAGGCGATGGTCGATTTCCGCCGTCTGGTCAAAGAGCTCGACCTCGAGATGAAGCCGGTGGGCGTCGAGTACCTGTTTGGCGGCGAGAAGGCCGTGTTCTACTTTGCGGCCGAGGAGCGCGTCGATTTTCGCCAGCTCGTCAAGGACCTGTCCTCGACGCTGCACATTCGCGTCGACATGCGCCAGATCGGCGTGCGCGACGAGACTCGCCTGGTGGGCGGCTATGCCCAGTGCGGCCAGGAGCTCTGTTGCACGCGCTTTGGCGGACAGTTTGAGCCCGTCTCGATCCGCATGGCAAAAGAGCAGGACCTGCCGCTCAATTCCTCCAAGATCAGCGGCGTTTGCGGCCGCCTGATGTGCTGCCTGCGCTATGAGTTCGAAGCGTACAAGGACTTTAAGAGCCGTGCGCCCAAAAAGAAGACGCTCATCGATACGCCGCTCGGCAAGGCGCGTATTCAGGAATATGACACGCCGCGTGAGCAGCTGGTGCTGCGCCTGGAGAACGGCAAGGTCTTTAAGGTCAACCTGGCCGATATGACCTGCTCGGAGGGCTGCAAAAAGAAGGCCGCCGAGCAGGGCTGCAACTGCCGCCCCGACTGCGTGACGCGCGACGTGCTCGAGCGCATCGAGTCGCCCGAGATGCGCCTGGCGCTCATGGAGCTCGACCGCGAGAACGGCGTCGACGTGGGCGATGGCCTGTCGAGCGCCGACCGTCTGGCCGGTACGTCGATGCCCAAGCGCCGTCGTCGCGATGCCGATTCCGATGCTCGCGCCGGTCAGGGGCAGGGCGAGGGCCGTGGCCGCGGAAAGGGCCGTGGCAATGCCGCAACGCCTGAGGCCGAGGAGGCCGCCGGTGGCCGTCGTCGTCGCAAGCGCGCGGGCTCGGGCGATGCTGCCGAGGCTGCAGCCGCGGGCAAGAACGCCTCTCGCGAGCGCGAGGTTCAGCAACCCCAGCAGCAGAATCGCGGCGGTGGCATGAACCCCACACGTCGCCGCCGCCGTCATCTGTCGAGCGAGGAGCGCGAGGACGCCTTCCGCGCCGCAGCTGCTCGCGAGGCTGGTGCCGCTTCCAAGGGCGCCTCGGCCTCCGATGCGTCTGCCGACAAGGGCGGCAAGTCACGTGGCGAGGATGAGCGCGCGCCGCGTCCGCGCCGTCGCCATTCCTCGGGCGCGCAGCAGAAGCCTTCAGTGCCCTCCGTGGCCGATCAGGTCTCGGATGGCGAGGTCAAGGTCACGCGCCGTCGTCCCGGAGATGGCGGGGGAGCGGCTGCTAAGGCTTCGCGTGGCGCCGCTCGCGACGAGCGCGAGCCGCGCGAGGATCGCGGTGGCGAGGGCTCGGCCGACCAGGGCCAAAAGCGCCGTCGCCGTCGCCGTTCCCGCAAGCCGCGCCAGGATGGTGGCGAGGGCTCGACCCCGTCTTCGTCTGCACCACAACCGCCCGCCGGCGAATAACGCCCGCGAGCGGATTTTGCTCGCCTTGCCCCGAGCGCATCGGGGTATCATAGCGCTGAATCAACAACCCTCCCTGCGACCGAACGTAGGGAGGGTTGTGTCGTGAAGAGACATTTGAATGTGTTGGGATGCCTGCAAGGTGCCGGCATTCTGCCGTTTGCGGACGAATTGCTACCGTTTGCCGAGCGGGCGGCGCACGAGGCGCTTGAGGCGTTGTCGCCCACGCGATGCGCCGGCTGCGAGCGCTCCGGCGCGCTTATTTGCCAAGACTGCTTGGCGGCGCTTGCGCTCATCGACCCGCGGCATAGCTGCACCCGATGCGGCGCCCCGTTTGGAGACTTGCTGTGCACCGAGTGCTCGGTCGAGGGTTCGTCCTCGGCGATGGCCGAAGCACTCGACCGGTGCCTGGCATGTGCCATTTACACGCATCCGCTGCCACGGATCATTAAAGCGTACAAAGACGCGGGCGAGCGACGCCTGGCGCCGTATCTGGCAGAGCTGCTATACGACACCGCCTTACATGCCCAGGTCGCGGCGCCCGAACGCTTAGGCGGTGTGTTGTCCGGCGCCGATGCAGTGGTGTTTGTGCCCGCGACGGCGGCGGCGTTTCGGCGACGCGGCTTCGATCATATGGAAGCCATCGCGCGCCCATTTTGCGAGCTGTCGGGTGTTCCGCTGCTCGATGCCCTCGTTAAATACGGCCATGGCGACCAGCGTGAACTCGGTCGTGAAGAACGCCGTGAATGCGCCCGAGGCATGTACGAGACCGTTGAGGACGTGCGGGGCCGCCGCCTGCTGCTTATCGACGACGTTATCACCACGGGTGCGACGATGGCAGCGGCCTCGGCGGAACTCAAGCGCGCCGGTGCCGCGGCCGTTGATGGCCTCGCTATCGCACGCGTTTGGTAGGGGTGATTCATGTGGCGGTAACAATCAGGCAGTGCAACAAACCGACAAAAGAGCAGTTAGCGGCTTCCGTGATCCTGACGGGCGCCTCGGCGTTGCGTATGATTCGAGCCGAGCGCCGGCAGATGGGCTACATCGGCTGGAAGGACCTTGAGCCCGATGAGGAGCGCCGCGTGCTGTGTACGTCATCGCCTTCGAGCGAGGATATCTATCTTCCCGACTTGGTGCGAATTGGAGCTAAAGGCGGCGAGGTGCAAGAGGATCTGTGCTTGCTGGTGGGATCTGCGGCGCAGCGCCGCCGCATGCCTGGCGTGGGCTGGTCCGTGTGTTCCGGGTTGCCTGCCGGCTCGATTCTAGAGGTAGAACCGGGGGTGTACAGCCTATCTCCCGAGGCCCTTTGTGTTGCCGTCGCCCGCGAGGTCGGCTGTATCCAGGCGTTTGCCCTGGCCCAGGAACTGTGTTCCAAGATTTCACTGAGCGATCGCGGGAAGTATCTGCCTCCCTACAGCTCACCCACCGTGAACAGGCTTGCAAAGGATAAGGATCAACCGCCAGATGTGGGCTACTTTGAAGTCGAGCCGGTGCTGACGCCCGATCGCCTGGCAGATTACCTTGCCGCATGCAAGGGGAGTGCCGCTAAACAGCTGCTGCGCCTGTGCCCCTACCTGTCAGAAAACCTGCGCTCGCCCATGGAGTGCATCATGCTCGCTCTGTTTTCGCTTCCGTTTTCCTATGGTGGGTTTGCCTGCGGTCCTTTTAAGACCGACTACAAGATCGAGTTCGATGACCGCGCGCAGGCAATCTCAGGGATGCCGCATGCAATTTGCGATGCGTATCAGGAAACAGCCCGGTTTGACCTTGAATACAACGGTGAGCTGGGCCATTCCTCCCGGAAGGGACGTATCCATGATGAAAAACGCAACACGGGCTTGATTACTATGGGAATCGAGGTCGCGACGGTCAACAACGAAATGCTCTGCGACATGGAAGCGATGGAAGCGCTCGCATGGCGCATCCACCAGCGCATGGGTAAACGATATCAGAATCGCGTAGAGGCTCGTCGAAAGAGGCAAGATGCTCTGCTGAATACGCTCCGAGCGTGCTTTGGGCTCAAGCCGGCGTAAAACTATAGCTTTATAGGGGGTCCGTTTATATGCGCTGTGCAAAAAACGGCAAATATGAGTACTGTTATTAAACTAGTGGCAGCAAAAACAAAGAAACTTGGGCCGAAAATCTGGATTCATTGAATAGATAATGGTGGCGCGCGCAGACGTGGTGTAAGAGCGTCCCGAGGTCCGTCGCTGCAA
>NZ_QSJB01000028.1:11187-17022 GCF_003469285.1 Collinsella sp. AM31-2AC | reverse complement strand
TGCAGCGACGGACCTCGGGACGCTCTTACACCACGTCTGCGCGCGCCACCCTTCGCGCAAGGGGCAGTGGACAAAAAATGCCAAATATGAGTACTGTTGCTGCGCTGGTCACATATGTTTGCACATAATAATGGGCTCCTAATGAAAGTACTTCTCGTTAGGAGCCCATTTCATTGAACATTTGGGGAGCTACGTCAGCTCATGCAGCTGGTCGTCATGCCTACAAGCATCAAAAATGTCCCAAATCGCTGCTACTAAAAAGGTAACAGTACTCATATTTGATGTTTTTTGACCAGGGCTATCTACAAACCCCCTAGGCCACTCATTGGGGACAGACTTAAATGACTAGGTGTGGCTGCCTGGGCTAGGCTGTTAGGTCGAGTTCGTAGAGGAAGCTTTCGCGCGGCATGTCGTGACGGCGCTCTTCGCGGTTGGCGCGGTGCGTGGCCGTGCGCTTAAAGCCGTGCAACTCGTAGAACTTCCACGAGCAGTTGGAGTCGGTGTACAGGTGCGCCCTTGTCGCCCCGCGCGAGGACAGGTACGAGACCGCGGCATCGAGCAAAACCGAGCCAACGCCCAGGCCGTGGACATCGGGATCGACGGCGAGCAGCGTGACTTCGTTATCGTGCGGCAACGGGCTGCTCTCGAGCAGGCGGTTGTTGGTTCGGATGGTTGCACGCACAAACGAGAGATACTCGGCGCAGGCATCAGGCTCCAGTTCACGCATCTGCGATAGCAGCGCGCGTTCGGTATCCATCCAATGTTCCTTAACGGTGGCGCCGGAGCTCTGTCCCGCACGCGCGAGCGAAATGCCACGCGCCTGACCGTCGATTACGGCAACCTGCGAAAACGTCGATGACGAAAGGCAATAGGCGAGGTCGCACGCGGCCTCGAGGCGGTTGTACTCATCGTTATCCGAATTGTTATGCCAAAGCTGCTGCAGAATCAGCGCGATGGCGTCGAAGTCTTCGGTATCAAACGGTCGGTAGAGAACCCGCGAGACCATGGTGCCTCTTTCTTTTGCGGATGCATATCGAGCACAGTTCTACCACGCCAATGGCATCTAATTATGGTGCCCCTGTGTTCCATGAACTCACCGTGCCCGGTGCCGTGCCCATCCCCCCGCTCGCAAACTTTTTCTGCACAGCCGTGCGTTGCGGGATGCAACGTCGCGCTCGATGCGCTACATTGAATCAGTATTTTCAATGCCGCTGCGCGAGCGCTGCAGATCGACGTATCACCGACTCACAGAGCACGGCGGCGTACCAGACAGGAGGACTGCATGGGATCTGATGTGAAGATCGCACGCGCGTTGATCTCGGTTACCGATAAGACGGGTGTCGTCGATTTCGCACGGACGCTGGTTGATGACTTTGGCGTCGAGATCATCTCTACGGGCGGCACGGCTCGTGCCATCGAGGACGCGGGCGTTCCCGTAACCCCCATCGAGGAGTTCACGGGCTATCCCGAGATGATGGACGGCCGCGTTAAGACCCTACACCCCAAGGTTCACGGCGCGCTGCTGGCCCGCCGCGATTCCGAGCAGCACATGCAGGAGGCCGCCCAGCACGGCATTAAGCTGATCGACCTGGTCGTCGTCAACCTGTACGAGTTCGAGAAGACCGTCGCCAACCCCGAGGTCACCTTTGCGGATGCCATCGAGCACATCGACATCGGTGGTCCCTCCATGCTGCGCTCTGCCGCCAAGAACGCCGCGAGCGTTACCGTCATCTCCGACCCGGCCGACTATGATGCCGTCCTGGCCGAGATGCGCGAGACCGGTGGCTGCACCACGCTTTCCACCCGTCGCCGCCTGCAGGTGAAGGTCTACCAGACTACCGCCGCCTACGACACGGCTATCTCCCGTTGGCTTGCCGCTCAGGCAAGCGACGTGGCGGACACCTCTGCCAAGCTCGAGATCTCGCTGGAGAAGGTCGACGACCTGCGCTATGGTGAGAATCCTCAGCAAAAGGCTACGGTCTACCGCTTTGCCGAGGGCTGCGAGAACACCGCGAGCTCTCAGTTCCCGCTTGTGGGCTCCGAGCAGATCCAGGGCAAGCCGCTCAGCTACAACAACTATCTGGACGCCGATGCCGCCTGGAACCTGGTCCGCGAGTTCGACGAGCCGGCCTGCGTGATCCTCAAGCATCAGAACCCCTGCGGTTCCGCCGTTGCCGAGGACATCACGGCCGCCTACGACCGCGCTTTCGCCTGCGATCCCAAGAGCGCCTTCGGCGGCATCATCGCCTGCAACCGCGAGGTTCCCTTTGAGCTGGTTGAGCACTTCGCCGACCAGAACAAGCAGTTCGTCGAGGTCATCATCGCCCCGAGCTACACCGATGAGGCGCTCGAGCGCATGGTCAAGCGCCCCAACCTGCGCGTGCTGGCTACCGGCGGCGTGGACCACGGTGCCCAGGTGGAGCTGCGCTCCATCGACGGCGGCATGCTGGTGCAGGAGGTCGACCACGTGACCGAGGATCCCGCGACCTTTACGTTCCCCACCGATCGCAAGCCCACCGACGCTGAGATGGCCGAGCTCGAGTTTGCCTGGAAGGTCTGCAAGGGCGTCAAGTCCAACGCCATCCTGGTCTCCAAGGGCAAGGCCGGCATTGGCATGGGCCCCGGTCAGCCCAACCGCGTTGACTCTGCGCTGCTTGCCTGCGAGCGCGCCGAGGACTTCTGCGAGCGCGAGGGCGTGGAGAAGGGCGGCTTTGCCTGCGCAAGCGACGCGTTCTTCCCGTTCCGCGACAACGTCGACGTGCTTGCCGCACACGGCGTGACCTGCATCATCCAGCCCGGCGGCTCCAAGCGCGATGACGAGAGCATCCAGGCCTGCAACGAGCACAATATTGCGATGGTTTTCACGGGTGCGCGCCACTTCCGCCATTAAGTAGGGAGGTGGCGCTGCGGCTTGCCCAACCACCGCACCTTGCCGCTCATTCGTCGCCCGCGTACCCAAGTACGCGTCGCTCCTCTTTCACGGCAATCTGCGGCACCTGGGCAACCCTCGCCGACCTGTTAGGTTGACTGGGGAGGATGGGATGTTATCTCGTCCCTTGGACCGCCTCGCTTCTAAAATTATCTCTGCAAAAGACGGCCGCTCCGTTTGGAGGGCCGTCTTTTTGGTATAAGAGGACGGAATGACTAACACGAAAGGTATGACCATGCCCCAGATTGATGATGCAGAGCTGTTTGGCAATGCCGAGGACCAGCGTGCGTACGAGGACTTTTGCGCCAATCAGGAGGCGGTCGAGAAGTTTACGCTCGACAAGCCCGCGCTTATCTGCCGTTGGCGCATGTCCAACAAAAAGGTGCCCATGCTCAACCGTCACATTCGCGCGCTGTCCGAGCGCTTGGTGCAGGGCGAGCCGCTTACCCATAACATGCTCAGCTGGGCCAAGCAGCACGTTGAGTGGTCGCTTGCCGAGGGCGATTACACCGCGCACGACGGCGTGCTCATGCTGGTGATCGACGTTAACGGCAATGCCGCCATGACGGTGGGTGAGTACGAGCCGCTGGCCGATACTTCGGCCAAGGCGCTGCGTGCCCGCTCCGCCGAGGCCCGCTCCGAGGCCGACGAAACCGGCGTGGCGCCCGAGCTGCTCGCTGCCGTCAACAACGGCGAGCTGGCCTTTGTGGCGCCGGCGGACGAGTGCCTGTGTGGCACGGCGACGCTCATAGAGCAGCTGGCCCAGACCAAGGGCATCCCGGTCACGCGCGTAGACATTCCCGCACAGCTCAAGGGCGCCTTGTTCCTGGTAAGCGACGAGCACGGCGTGGTGCCTGCCACCGACGCCGACGCCGCCGAGTCTGATGCCGCGACGGTCGCCTTCTTTGCCGACGGCTACGAAAAGCTTCGCGCCCGCCGCTAAATGATTATTCTGGGACGGGGATTAAAGAATCATTTTGGTTCCCGCCACCGCTGCGAGTGCGAGGCGGACAAAACGCCCCCGCTCGCGAACAGTTCTGTCACCTTGGCGACGTGCGTGGCGCGCACCTGCAGTTTCGCAGCCATAATGGTGGCAAGACAACCAAGAGGGGAGCGGAATCCATGGCGCTAATCTATATCGTTGAGGACGACGAGCCCATTCGTCGTGAGCTTGCCGACATCCTTGCTCGTGCCGGGTTTGAAATCGAGGCCTGCGAATCGTTCGAGCATGTCTCGCGCGATATTCTCGCCGCCGCGCCCGACCTGGTGCTGCTCGACCTCACGCTTCCCGTCAAGGACGGCCAGCATATCTGCCACGAGGTTCGCCGCGAATCCGAGGTCCCCATCATCGTCCTCACCTCGCGCACGACCGAGATCGACGAGGTCATGGCCATGACGCTCGGCGCGGACGACTTTGTTCCCAAGCCCTATAGCGCGCGCGTGCTCGTGGCGCGCATCAACGCACTGCTGCGTCGCACCGCGGCGTCAGGCGAGCGCAGCACGCTCGTCCACAAGGGGCTGGAGCTCGACCTCGCCCGCTCTATGGTCACCAACACGGCGACCGGCGACAGCACCGAGCTCACCAAAAATGAGCTGCGCATTCTCTCGCTGCTCCTGAGCCGCGCGGGCAAGATCGTCTCGCGCTCGGCCATCATGCAGGACCTGTGGGACTCCGACGCCTTCGTGGACGACAATACGCTCACCGTCAACATCAACCGCCTGCGCACCACGCTCGAAAAAATCGGCATCAAGGGGTATTTGACGACGCATCGCGGCCAAGGCTATTCGGTCTAGGGGCCGGCTATGTCGTTTGGCAAGTTCTTTAAAGATGCACTGCTTCCCGTCGCCGTGTGGACGTGCGGCGTGCTGCTGAGCTGCTTTGTGCTGACGGTCGCCGGCGCACCCGTTTCTATCGTGGTCGTGGCGGTTGGCGTGTCCTTTATCTTTGGTATGCTCGGCATCGTGATCGAGTACGCTCGCCGTCGCCGTTTTCTGCGTCAGTTGGAGCGCGCGGCAGAGGAGCTCGAGAGTCCCGCATGGGTGCAGGAGATGGTGCAATGCCCAACCTATGCCGAGGGCGAGCTCGAGTACGAGGTCCTGTGCCGGGTGGGCAAAGCCGCCTGCGACGAGGTTGCCGAGGGCCGGCGTCAGACCGAAGACTATCGCGACTATATCGAGAGCTGGGTCCACGAGGCCAAGCTGCCCCTGGCGGCGGCTCACCTGATTCTGGAAAACCTCGACGGCGGCGCAGATGACCCAACACGTGTCGATGACCTGGGTCGCGAGTTGGCTCGCGTGGAACGCTATATCGACCAGGCGCTGTACTACGCGCGCTCGGAAGTCGTGGAGCGCGACTACCTGATTCGCCGCTGGGACCTTAAGACCTTGGTGACGGGTGCGATTAAGGCCAACGCGCGCGAGCTCATTGCGGCGCACGTGGCTCCGGTGTGCGAGAACCTCGACTTCGAGGTCTTTACCGACGAAAAATGGCTCGAGTTTATCCTGGGCCAGCTCATTCAGAACAGCATTAAATATGCGCGCGAGGACGGCGCGAAGATCGTGTTTTCGGGCGCGTTACTGGACGAGGGCCTGGCGAGCGAGCGCATCGAGCTCACCGTTGCGGACAACGGCTGCGGCGTGAGCGCGGCCGACCTGCCGCGCGTGTTCGAGAAGGGCTTTACCGGCGACAACGGCCGCACCACCAAGCGCGCAACGGGCATCGGCCTCTACCTGGTGGCGCGCCTGTGCTCCAAGATGGGCATCGACGTCACCGCAGCATCGGAGCCCGGCGAAGGCTTCATCGTAACATTCGCTTTTTCAACGAACAAGTTTCAATACTTTGAGTAACGCACACGGCAAACGCCCGTCCAAACAAAACGTGCCGCCCCAACCAGGGCGGCACGCCA
>NZ_QSJB01000028.1:0-11177 GCF_003469285.1 Collinsella sp. AM31-2AC | reverse complement strand
TCCAAACAAAACGTGCCGCCCCAACCAGGGCGGCACGCCATTTTTCTATCAGCCAACTCGCTGAAGTATGGTGACGAAGGCGCAAGACCGGGAGGGGTTATCTAAGCCGACATCCCGCAGCCGCGAAGCGGCGAGGACGTCGGCGTGATAACCCCGCAGGCCTTGCGCCGGCGGGAAGGAACCTACTTCACGACCAAAATGTCGCAGTCGGTATTGCGCAGCAGGAACGTCGAAATCGAACCCAGAAGCGCATACTTGATCGAGGACAGGCCGCGAGCGCCGCAGAGCACCAGGTCGGGCTTGACCACGTCGAGCATCTCGTCTTTGAGCGTCTCGCGAATACGACCGGCACGTATCATAACCTCGACCTCGGGAATATCGGGATTGGCCTTGGCCTCTTCGAGCTGCTTTTCGATGGAGTTCTTAAAGGCCTCCTCCAGACCGTTGACCAAATCGACCGGATAGGAGCCGGCGCTCTCGAGCGCCGTGGAATCGATAACGTGGCCGATAATCAGCTTGGCGCCGTTGTTCGCGGCGACCTTGATGGCGCGTGCGAGCACAAAATCCTGCTGCTCAGTACCGTCGAGTGAAACAAATACCTTGGTGTAACCCTCGTTCATGGTTTCCTCCTTGGTCTATCGCACGGGCGCGGGGCTCGTGCGTCGGGCGGGCGCGGGTGCGTTGACCGCCGGACACTTTATCTTGTTGCAGTTATACCCAAGGATTTCGGTTTAACTGCTCGCAATTCTGTGAACGGGCGAGTTTTTTTGGTAAGGGTAGGCGCGGTCGCACCGCCAACGGTTGATAATGGGACATCGCCCGCATCGTCCGCAGAACATCTACCGGCGGGTGTCTAACGAGGGGGTCCCTTTGGATATTATCGAGCTTCTAAAATCTGCCTTCATGGGCCTGGTCGAGGGCATCACCGAATGGCTGCCCGTTTCGTCGACGGGCCACATGATCTTGGTGGACGAGTTCGTCAAGATGAACGTGAGCGAGACGTTCTGGAATATGTTCCTGGTCGTGATTCAGCTCGGCGCCATTCTGGCCGTCTGCGTGCTGTTTTTCCACGAGCTCAACCCGTTCTCGCCCAGCAAGGGCAAGGAGGGCCGTCGCGACACCTGGGTGCTGTGGGGCAAGATTGTGCTCGGTTGCATTCCTGCGGCGGCGATCGGCCTGCCGCTCAACGACTGGATGGAGGAGCATTTCTACAACGCTCCCGTCGTGGCGCTGGCGCTCATTGTGTACGGCGTGCTGTTTATCGTGATCGAGAACTGGCGCGCGAGCAAGCGCGAGGAAATGGCCGTTGCCGGTTCGTTTGGTTCGCGTGCTGTGGTGTCGGGTGGACGTCCCGCCGGTGCGCACTTTGCGGCGCCCCCCACGGCTACCGCTGAGGATGAGGACGATGACGAGAATCTGGACTTTGGTTCCATCGCCACGCTCGAGGACCTCAGCTGGAAGACTGCGCTGGGTATCGGCTGCTTCCAGGTGCTTTCGCTGGTGCCTGGTACGTCTCGCTCCGGTTCTACCATCATCGGCGGCCTGCTTTTGGGCTGCACGCGCTCGGTGGCGTCTAAGTTCACGTTCTTCCTGGCCATCCCTGTCATGTTTGGCGCGAGTGCGCTCAAGCTGGTCAAGTACTTCATCAAGGGCGGCACGTTCGGCACCAACGAGATCGCCATCTTGGGCGTGGGCTGCGTTGTTGCCTTTGTGGTTTCGCTCATCGCCATCAAGTGGCTCATGGGCTTCGTCCGCCGTCACGACTTTAAGTGCTTCGGTGTTTACCGCATCATCCTGGGCATCGTAGTGCTCGCATACTTCTTCGTTCTGGAGCCCATGCTCGGCCTCTAACTTAGTCGACGCTGCGCGGCGGCCAGAGCGACAGCTTGTCATTCAAAGAGGGTTGCATGACCAAAAGGTCTATGCTGCCCTCTTTTTTGGGCGATGGGGTGGGTCCGATGGTGGCGCACGGAGTCGTGGTGTGATTTGCGTCGGTGTCCGCGCGGCTCGGTATACTGGTACGGCTCAAACTATGGTGCTGCCCGCAGGCGCGCCGTCCGTCAGATGAGGAGTCGCCCATGACCCAGCCCCTGCCCTGGGAAAAGAACACTGCCGCGCCCGTGCCGCCCGCGCCGGAACCCGTGCCACTCGATGCATACACCGCCCCCGCTGCGCCGGAGCCCGAGCTCGTTCCGCTCGACATCTACGACGCTCCCGCGCCGGCGCCCAAGCCCGCCAAGCCGCTCGTCGACATCGACAGCCTTAATCCCGCCCAGCGCGAGGCGGTCCTGTCCACCGAGGGCCCGTTGCTGGTGCTCGCCGGCGCCGGCTCGGGCAAGACCCGCGTCTTGACCTTCCGCATCGCACATATGCTCGGCGACCTGGGTGTTAAGCCTTGGCAGGTTCTTGCCATCACGTTTACCAACAAGGCTGCGGCCGAGATGCGCGAGCGTCTGGCGGCACTCATCCCAAGCGGCACCCGTGGCATGTGGGTGTGCACCTTCCATGCCATGTGCGTGCGCATGCTGCGCGAGGACGCCGACCTGCTGGGCTATACCGGTCAATTCACCATCTACGATGACGACGACTCAAAGCGCATGGTGCGCGACATTATGCAGGCGCTCGGCATCGAGCAAAAGCAGTTCCCCATCAACATGATCCGCAGCAAGATCAGCTCTGCTAAAAACGCCATGATCGGGCCCGAGGACATGCTCAAGAGCGCCGATAGCCCCAACGACAAAAAGGCCGCGCAAGTCTACCTGGAGCTGGAGCGCCGCCTGCGCGCCGCCAACGCGATGGACTTCGACGACCTGCTCGTGCGCACGCTCGAGCTACTGCGCACCCGCCCCGAGGTGCTCGACAAGTACCAAGAGCGCTTCCGCTACATTAGCGTCGACGAATATCAGGACACCAACCACGTCCAGTACGAAATCGCCAACCTGCTGGCCGCCAAGTACCAAAACCTCATGGTCGTGGGCGACGACGACCAGTCCATTTATAGCTGGCGTGGCGCCGACATCACCAACATCCTGGACTTTGAGCAGGACTTTAAAAACTGCAAGACCGTCAAGTTGGAGCAGAACTATCGCTCCACGGGTCACATCCTGAGCGCCGCCAATGCCGTTGTTCGCCACAACTCGCAGCGCAAGGACAAGCGCCTGTTTACGGCCGAGGGCGATGGCGAGAAGATTCAGGCTTTCCAGGCAAGCGACGAGCGCGACGAAGGTCGCTGGATTGCCGGCGAGATCGAAAAGCTGCATGCCAAGGGTACGAGCTACGACGATATCGCCGTGTTCTACCGCACCAACGCCCAGTCGCGTATCCTCGAAGATATGTTCCTGCGCGCGGGCGTGCCCTACAAGATCGTCGGCGGCACGCGATTCTTCGACCGCGCCGAGATTCGCGACGTCATGGCCTATCTCAAGATGATCGTGAACCCGGCCGACGAGATGAGCGTCAAGCGCGTCATCAACACGCCGCGCCGCGGCATCGGCTCCACCTCGATCCAAAAGATCGAGCAGCTGGCGCGCGACAACCGCTGCTCGTTCTTCCAGGCCTGCGAGATCGCAACAGCCGAGACGGGCATGTTTAGTGCCAAGGTGCGCAACGGCCTGTCGAGTTTTGTGGCGCTGGTGCGCGAGGGCCGCCGCATGGACGGCGAGCTCAAGGACGTCGTCGAGATGATTGTCGATAAGACGGGCCTGCTGCAGGCGTTTCGCGCCGAGGGCACCATGGAGTCCGAGAGCCGCGCCGAGAACATCCAGGAATTCCTGGGCGTCGCCGCCGAATTTGAGGAGACGCACGAGGATATCGAGGGTACGCTCGAGAGTCTAGAAGAGCTGCGCGCGGCCGGTGTTGCCGACGTGCCGTCCGTCGCCGAGTCCGAGTCCGCCGTGGTGAGTGCGCCCGCGTCCGAGCCGGGGCCGTCCGCTCCGGCATCCTCGTTTGAGGCACTTGTCGGCGCTCGTGACGCCGCGGGCTCCAATCCGCTCGATAGCCTAGCCGCCCCGGCGCTCTCGCCGCAGGATGCCCTGGCCGCCGCCATCGCGGGCAACGCGTATGCCGTGCCAACAGAGCTACCGGCGGGCGTCGTGCATGCCGACGAGATCGAGCGCACCTACGGTCCGCTCACCTGTAAGGCACTGCCGGCACTCATGGAGTGGCTGGCCCTGCGCTCCGACTTGGATTCCCTGGCCGGCGAGACGCATGCCATTACCATGATGACCATCCACTCCGCCAAGGGCCTGGAGTTCCCGGCGGTGTTCGTGGCCGGCATGGAGGAGGGTATCTTCCCGCACGTGCACGACTTTGGCGGCAGCGATGACCCGGGCAAGCTCGAGGAGGAGCGTCGCCTGGCCTACGTTGCCATCACGCGTGCCCGTAAGCGCCTGTTCCTGACCTATGCGGCCACGCGTCGCACCTACGGCTCGACCTCTGCCAACCCGCGCTCTCGCTTCCTCAACGAGATTCCGTTTGAGGATATCGAGTTTAGCGGTATCGGTTCTGCCGGTTTTGAGGGCACGGGCTGGGAGAAGCGCGGCGACCGTCACGGCACCTTTGGCTCGGGCATGGGCTCGGATATGTATGGCGGCAAGGTGTTCGGTTCGCATACGCGCTCGACCGGCGGTTCCGGTTCGCGCGGCGGATCGAGCTTCGACGATTTCTTTGGTGGCAGCACCTATGGCACCGAGCGCCATCGCGGGGTTTCGCCCGACGCCGGCCGTGTTGCCTCGACCTTTGGTTCGGGCGCGCCGCGAGCTAAAAAGCCGTCGTCCAAGGTGTCGCCGACGGTGGAGCGCAAGGTCGATCGCGCCAGCGCGTCGCAGGACTTTGCCGCGGGCGATACCGTGAGCCACAAGACCTTTGGCACCGGTACCGTGATCTCGGTCGCCGGAGACATGATCGAGGTTCAATTCGAAAAGACCGGCCAGACCAAAAAGCTCATGAAAGGTTTTGCACCGATCGTCAAGCTGTTGTGATCCCGGCGGACCTGGGCGGGCGTATAGGGCAACATCGCCTGCTCGGGTCCTTGGGTAACGTTGCTGGACGAACGTCGCTTTGCTCGTTCGCTTTTTGGTCTGGAGAGCAGGGTGGGCTGATATATAGATACGAGTAGGGGCTCCTCCGTTGATGAACGGGGGAGCCCCTTGTTGCTTTTTGATTGTCGTTACTAGCCAGAGACTCGCCGGGATGGGGCGCGGGGTTTGGTCGATCGTGAGTTCCGCACGAGCCGGAGAGCACTTAATGTGCTCTCCGTGCGAGCAGGACTGTCCGAACAGGCGATCAAACCCCGCGCCCCATCCCGGCGAGCGCTCGGGGATCGATAGCTTACAGATGCGAGACGATCAGTTCCATCTTGCCTTCGAGGTCAATGTCGCTGACGGTGCTCGGAGCCAGCAGGTGGCTGCCCTTGTGGACGGGGTCGCCGCAGACGGTGCCTTCGCCGTCGATGACCGACAGACACATGAAGGGCCAGTGCTGGTCGAGGGTCTTGCTGCCGTTGACGCGCACGCGATCGACGGTGTAGCAGGGGTTGGACTCGAGTTCGGTCACGCCGTCGACTTCGGGCGCGGTCACGGTGCCGTCGGTCGGAGCCTGCGCGTTAAAGTCGATGCAATCGAGGCTCTGCTCAATGTGCAGCGGGCGCAGCTTGCCGTCGGTGCCGGGGCGGTCGTAGTCGTACAGGCGATACGTCACGTCGCTCGATTGCTGCGTCTCTAAAATGAGCGTGCCGGTCTTGATGGCGTGCACGGTACCGGAATCAATCTGGAAAAAGTCACCCTTGTGAATCGGCAGCACGTTGAGCATGTCGTCCCAGCGGCCGTCTTCGATCATCTGTGCAGCCTCGGCGCGGTCCTTGGCGCGCTGGCCGACGATGATTGTGGCGCCGGGCTCGCAGTCCAGCACATACCAGCACTCGGTTTTGCCCAGGCTGCCGTTCTCGTGCTCGGCGGCGTACTCGTCGTTGGGATGGATCTGGATCGAAAGGTCGTCCTTGGCGTCCAGAATCTTAATGAGCAGCGGGAACCCCTTGCCCTCGCAGTTGCCAAAGAGCTCGCGGTGCTCGGCCCACAGCCATGACAGCGTGTGACCGGCGTACGGGCCCTCAGCGATCTGGCAGTCGCCGTTGGGGTGTGCCGAGATGGCCCAGCACTCACCGATGGGACCCTCGGGAATGTCATAACCAAATACGGTTTCGAGCTGGCGGCCGCCCCAGATCTTCTCGTGAAAGATCGGCGTCAGTTTAATCAAATCGGACATGTTCATACCCCCATGGTGTTGCGCGGCCGCCCACTCTAAACGAGCCGTAACGAGCGCCCGCATGACTACAAAAACCTATGCCAACGTTACGTTGTGCAGCTCAAAGCGGTCGCCGACGTTGCGCGAAATCGAGTACTCAAAGGCGTTGCCGCTATCCAAAAAGCCAATCTGGTTGAGTTCGAGCAGGGGAGCGCCGGGTTTGGTGCCCAGACGCTCGGCCTCTTCCTCGGTTGCCGCCACGGCGCGGATGGTGCGGTGGAAGCTCGAAATCTTCAGCCCGCATTGCTCGCGGATAAAGCTATAGACCGATCCGTATAGGTCCTTCTTTTTAAGGCCCGGTATCAGCTCGAGAGGCATGTAGGTGTACTCGATGACGATGGGCTTCTCGTCGACCTGGCGCACGCGCACGATGTGATAGGCAAAGTCGTCCTCGGCAATTCCCAGCTGAGTTGCGACGTCCGCTGGTGGATTGACAATCGAGAAATCGTAGACCACCGAGGTCACCTTCTCCCCGCGGTGCTCATACGAAAAGCCCTGGGAGCGATCGTTCTTGCCCTGGAAAAACGCCTGGCCGGGAAGCCCCGCCGTGTCCTTAACGTAGGTGCCCGATCCGCGCCGGCTGGTAACAAGACCTTCATCGGTAATCTGCTCAATAGCTCGTTTGACGGTGATTTTGGAAACGCTATAGAGCTCGCAGAACTCAACGACGGTGGGCAGCTTGTCGCCCGGCTTTAGAGCGCCGTCCTCGATACTTCGACGGATATCTGCAGCTATTGCCTCGTATTTGGGAATCATGGAACCTCCTTTCCGGCTTGATTGAGTACAAACGAAAGTATAGTCCACGCCTAAGCATCCCTATTGCGTTTTTGAAAAGTTCGAGAAAGAGATAATTGAAAAACGCTTCTCTTTAACAACTAGAGCGCTTCAAATTAATATGCACTCTAATAATGTGGTATTGAGCAAATTGATTGGCTCGAGGACGGGGTTGGGCCGTTTTGCCGCCCAGCGAACCGGATTTCATGCCTTGCGTTTTCCCAGATAAAACCTGCCAAAACAAACCTGTCCCTTTTTGACAGGTTTTTGCCTGGGGAGCGGTACCATACAGGCAATGTTTAAACGAGAAAGGTGGGCTCCCATGGAACCTAAGCAGTACTATATCGGCATCGACGTTGGCGGCACTTCGGTTAAGGAAGGCCTGTTCGACGAGGACGGCAACCTGCTTGCCAAGGCCAGCGTGCCCACGCCTCCTATCGTTGACGCCGCGGGCTTTGCCGCGGTGACCGAGGCTATCGACCAGGTGGTCGCCAAGGCCCAGATTCCGCGCGCCTTTGTGGCGGGTATTGGCCTGGCCGTTCCGTGCCCCATCCCGGCATCGGGCGATGCCAAGGTCAAGGCCAACATTGCCATTAACCTGCCCGAGCTAAGAGTCGCCATTCAGGAGCACTGCCCCGACGCGGTCGTTAAGTACGAAAACGATGCCAACGCCGCTGCCATGGGCGAGGCCTGGCTCGGCTCTGCCAAGGGCGTACAGAACGTGGTGATGGTCACCATCGGTACCGGCGTGGGCGGTGGCGTTATCGTTAACGGCGACGTGGTATCGGGCGTTGTGGGTGCCGGCGGCGAGATTGGCCACATGTGCCTGAACCCCGAAGAGGAGCGCACCTGCGGCTGTGGCGGCCATGGCCATCTGGAGCAGTATTCCAGCGCCACCGGCGTGGTGAGTAACTACCTTGCCGAGTGCAAGAAGGCGGGCGTCGAGCCCATCGAGCTCACCGGGCCTTCTGATTCCAAGGACGTGTTCCAGGCCTGCCGCGAGGGTGACAAGCTCGCGCTGGCAGCTGCCGATACCATGGCCGACTATCTCGGCCGCGCCCTGGCGCTTATTGCCAACGTGGTCGATCCCGAGATGTTCCTGATCGGCGGCGGTGCTTCCGCTTCGGCCGATGTCTACCTCGACAAGGTCCGCGAGCACTTTAAGCAGTACGCGCTCTCCGCCTCGCGCGAGACGCCCATTAAGGTCGCTTCGCTCGGCAACGACGCCGGCATCATCGGTGCCGCTTACGTAGCCCTGCGCGCCGCCGGTAAATAGCTGGTGCGGGGGCAGGTGGTGAAAGGGGGACAGGCTTCGTCCCTGACCTCGCCTCAGCGCTTGCCCCAAATTGTGCCGCGACCCTTCCGTCTCATAAGGTTCGGCGTCAGCGTGCTACCATAGCTACGTCCAAGTACACATATCAAGTGGAGGATATCCATGGCAAACGTTCTTGTCTTTGGTCACCAGAACCCCGATAACGACGCCATCATGAGCGCCGTCGTCCTGTCCCAGCTGCTCAACCAGGTTGAGTATGCCGGCAACACCTACGAGGCCTGCGCCCTTGGTCAGCTTCCGGCCGAGTCCGCCAAGCTGCTTGCCGACGCCGGCATTGCCGAGCCCCGCGTGATCGAGTCCGTCGAGGCCGGCCAGCTCGTCGTCCTCACCGACCACAACGAGTCCGCCCAGTCTGTCGCCGGCCTTAAGGACGCCACGGTCTTTGGCGTCGTCGATCATCACCGCATCGGCGATTTCGAGACCGCCGGCCCGCTGCACTACATCTGCCTGCCCTGGGGTTCCAGCTGCACCATCGTCACCAAGCTCGCCGGCGTGCTCGGCGTTGAGCTTTCCGACGTCCAGGCCAAGCTGCTGCTCTCGGCCATGATGACCGATACGCTCATGCTCAAGAGTCCCACCACCACCGATGTCGACCGCGCTGTCGCCGCCAAGCTCGGCGAGCAGGTGGGTGTCGACCCGGTCAAGTTTGGCATGGAGGTCTTCCTCACCCGTCCGTCCGGCTCCTTCACCGCAGCCGAGATGGTCGGCAACGACATCAAGATGTTCGAGCCCGCCGGCAAGAAGCTGCTCATCGGCCAGTACGAGACCGTCGACAAGAGTCGTGCGCTCGGCATGATCGACGAGATTCGCGAGGCCATGCGTGCCTACGCCGCCGAGAAGGGTGCCGATGGCATTGTCCTGTGCATCACCGACATCATGGAGGAGGGCTCGCAGGTCCTGCTCGAGGGCGAGACCGAGGCCGCTCAGAAGGGCCTGGGCATTGCCGACGAGCACGACGGCGTCTGGATGCCGGGTGTCCTCTCCCGTAAGAAGCAGGTCGCTGCCCCCATCATGGCCGCCTGCTAGGTTTAGTTGACCAAACGCCACGACCGGATCGCGGACGCCCCGCGCTCCGGTCGTTTTTTGTGCACGGAACCGCGTTGTCTCTTGGACAGGCGTGCCCGTGCCGTTGAGCAAATAATGTTCAACCTGTGGTTCCGCTTTTCGGCCACGCCTGCGTGCTTGTCGTGCAGGGTAGGCTAGATGCAAGCGTAATACGTTAGAGCGCGGCGCCGCCACTTGGGCGGGCCGTGCTTTTTTAAGACGGGAGCTTTCCCGAGAAAGGAGCCGCCCATGGCAGCAACTGAGCAGCTGTTCAACGTTCGTGAGCGCAAGCGCTTTGAACGTCACGACATTTGGGAGCGCATCGCCGAGAACGGCACGATTTCCGCCGCCGTCATGGTCTTCGCCGCTATCGCCGCCGTTATCTGCGCCAACACCGATGCCTACGAGGCCATCCATCAGTTTTTGGAGACTCCGCTGTATGTGGGTCTGGGCAACCTTACGGCCGGTCTTACCGTTGAGCTATTCGTCAACGACTTCCTCATGGCGATTTTCTTTTTGTTGGTGGGCATCGAGCTTAAGTACGAGATGACGGTCGGCGAGCTCAAGAATCCGCGTCAGGCCATGCTTCCCATGCTGGCGGCCGTGGGCGGCGTCGTCGTTCCCGCCTGCATCTATCTGATCTTTAACCATGCCGGCGCGCACAACGGCTGGGCCATTCCCATGGCAACCGATATTGCCTTTGCGCTGGGCGTGCTGTCGCTTTTGGGCAACCGCGTGCCCAACGGCGTGCGCGTGTTCTTCTCGACGCTCGCCATCGCCGACGACCTGATCTCCATCGCCGCCATCGCCATTTTCTACGGTCAGAGCCCCAATCCGTTTTGGTTGGGCGCCGCCGCGCTTGTGACCTGCGCGCTCGTGTGGCTCAACAAGACGCAGCATTACCGCCTTGCCCCGTATTCGGTACTGGGGCTGCTGCTGTGGTTCTGCATGTTCAAGAGCGGCGTGCACGCTACGCTTGCTGGCGTCATCTTGGCCTTTACCATCCCGGCCAAGTGTGGCGTCAAGCTCGATAGCCTCACCGATTGGCTGGGCGAGTGCCTGCCGCTGCTCGATGACCGCTACGATGATGAGGCACACATCCTGGGCCAGCATGACTTTACCGTCTCGACAACCAAGGTCGAGCGCGTCATGCACCGCGTGACCCCGCCGCTTATCCGCATGGAGCGTCTGATCTCCACGCCGGTCAACTTTGTGATCCTGCCGATCTTTGCGTTCGTAAACGCTCAGGTTCGCTTAGTGGGCGTGGACATGAGCACGCTGCTCACCGATCCGGTGACGCTCGGCGTGTACTTTGGCATGCTGCTGGGCAAGCCGATCGGCATCTTTGGTATGACGTTTGCCCTGGTTAAGCTTAAGGCCTGCGAGCTGCCGCACAATGTCAACTGGCACATGATTGCCGGCGTGGGCATTCTGGGCGGTATCGGCTTTACCATGTCGATTCTCATCAGCGGCCTTGCCTTCCCGACGGCCCAGTTTGAGGTTCTTGCAGCCAAGGCCGCTATTCTCGCCGGTTCGGTCACCGCAGCCGTGCTTGGCATGATCTACATGAGTGTGATCTGCAAGCACCCCGCGACCAAGGACGAGTAAGAGCGCGAAAACCGGCTCCAGAACCGATTCGGGCGCGTTCAAAATGCGGATTCGGGCGGTGCTTGCGGTGGCGCGCGCAGACGTGGTGTAAGAGCGTCCCGAGGTCCGTCGCTGCAAG